>JAYVMK010000499.1:0-3070 GCA_043758995.1 Lichenibacterium sp.
GATTTTTTCTATGTTTGGCTACGGCGCACGGCCGGTCACGTCGTTCCGGAGTTGTTTACCCGGAGCCTGACCGACAAAGAGAATGAGGCCGTCGCTAACGTGGCCAAATTTTCTGGCCAGAAGGGCGCAAAAATACTTGCCGGTCGTGACTATCAGGAACGAATGGCTCGTATCTTCGAGGAATGCCGGCGCGTTTTGAAGCCGAATGGCATCATGACCCTGATGTTCACTCACAAAGCCACTGGCGCGTGGGATGCCTTGACCAAAGGGCTGATGCAGGCCGGGTTCGCCATCACCGCCTCATGGCCGATCAACACAGAGGCCGAGGGCAGTCTGCATATCAAGGACAAGTCGGCGGCCAACAGCACCATCTTCCTCGTCTGCCGCCCTCGCATCGCCGTCTCGAACAGTGGCTCCGCCGACTACTGGGAGGATGTCGAGCCGCTGGTGGCGCGCGCCGTTCGGACGCGCGTGGCCGAGTTCCAGCAGGCCGGCATCGGCGGCGTCGATCTCTACCTCGCCTGCTTCGGCCCGGCCTTGGAGGAGTTCTCCCGGCACTGGCCGCTCAAGCGTGGCACGCCACGTCCAAAGCCCGAAGCGTTGAAGCGGCGAAGGCAGGCTGAGATGTTTGAGGACGAGTGGGACCCCTACGCGGTCACTCCGGAGGATGCGCTCGATGCTGCGCGCCGGGAGGTGAAGCGGTGGCGGTTGGAGCAGTTGACCCACATGAAGGGCAATGACGAGCTTGATCCGCTGACCTCGTTCTTCGTGCTGGCGTGGGACGCTTTCCGGGCGCCCGTGTTCCCCTACGACGAAGCCCTCCGTCTCGGGCGTGCAGTGGGTGTTGATCTCGATAAACAGGTCGTAGGCGTTCTGATGGAAAAGAAGGGCAGCGATCTGGTCATGTGGGATTCGGCCCGCCGCGCCGCCAAGGGCGCTCTTGGCCCCGCCGATGGATCGCGTGGCATGATCGATGCGCTCCACCATGCCGCCCACTATGGCCGCACGCGGACCCTGCAAGTCGCGCGGGAGATGCTGGCCAAGGTTGGGGTAGACAAGGAACCGATGTTCTTCGCGGCACTCGAAGCCGTGCTGGAAGTGCTGCCGGTGGGCAAGGCGTTCTCGGGCATCGACCTCGAAGGCGATCTCGGTGCCGCCAGCAGCGATTTCGAGGCTCTGGAGAACCTTCGCAAGCTGGCGTTCAGCGAGCAGGTCGATGCGCCGAAGCAGCTTGATCTCTGGGCCGAACCAGAAGCTGCATGAGCATCCTGCAAGACCAACCGTGGAAGCTAAAATACACGCCCGATCACGGCGATCTGGTGAAACTGCTCTATCAGCCGGCGCTGGGCTGCGCCGTCCGCTATGACCGGCTGACCGGATATTTCTCGGCATCCGCGCTGGCGCTCGCGGCACGCGGGATCGAGGGGCTGGTGGTGAACGGCGGTCGGATGCGCATGGTCGTGGGCTGCACGCTCAATGCGCCAGAGATCGAGGCCATCGAGAAGGGCGAGGAACTGCGCGCGCAGGTGGCACGGCATATGGCCGCCATGCCGCTGATGCCGGCGGACCCGACCATGGGCGCGGCCCTCGAACTGCTGGCGTGGATGGTGGCGCAGGGGCTGCTCGAAGTCCGCGTCGGCATACCGTGCGACGACCAGCGCAGACCTATCCCCGCCGAGGGCTTGTTCCACGAGAAGGCCGGCATCATCGAGGACAAGACCGGTGACCGGCTGGCCTTCAACGGATCGCTGAACGAGACAGCGGCCGGCTGGACCCGGAACTGGGAGAGCCTCAACGTTTTCACCTCATGGCGCGATCTGGATCGGGTTGCCGAGGAAGACGCGAACTTCGCCAAGCTATGGGCCGGTCAGGCAATGCACGTCATCACCCTCGACGTTCCCACAGCGGTGCGCGATGACCTTCTGCGATTTCTGCCAAACGACGATGTTCCCACCCGGCTCAAGAATCCCGAGGCGGCGCCGGTCCCAAAAGAGGTCGCTCCGCCGGCCGAACCGGAGCCAGTCTCACCAGCAATCGATCTTCGGAAAGCGGTATGGGACTTCATCGCCGTAGCACCCCGCCTGCCCAACGGCGGCGTCCGGGTCGGCGAAATGACCTCGGCGGTGACACCGTGGCCGCATCAGGTTCGCGCCTTCCGCCGGATGTACGATAACTGGCCGCCGAAGCTGCTGATCGCCGATGAGGTCGGGCTCGGCAAAACCGTTCAGGCCGGACTTCTGGTGCGGCAGGCATGGCTCGCCGGACGCGCCAAGCGCATCCTGATCATGGCCCCCAAGAACGTCTGCTCGCAGTGGCAGATCGAGCTTCGTGAGAAGTTCAATCTGAACTGGCCGATCTACGACGGCCAGAAGCTCAACTGGTATCCGTCGCCAGCGATGCAGGGCCATACCGAGCGGGTCGTCGGGCGGGATGTCTGGCATCACGAGCCAGTCGTCATCGTGTCCAGCCACCTCGTGCGCCGGGCTGATCGGCAGCCGGAACTGCTGGAAGCAGCAGAGCCGTACGACCTGATCATTCTCGATGAGGCGCATCATGCGCGCAGGCGCGGCGCCGGATCAACGAGCGAGAGCGGCCCGAACGCGTTGCTGAAACTCATGCGAGTGTTGAAGGAACGGACGCAGGGGCTGGTGCTGTTGACAGCGACCCCGATGCAGGTCGCCCCTGTCGAGGTCTTCGATCTCCTGAGCCTGCTCGGGCTACCACCCGAATGGAGCGAGCAAGCCTTTCTGCGGTTCTTCGACGAGGTGTTGCTGGATAGCCCGAGCCACGAGGCGTTCGACCGTCTGGCGGGCATGTTCAGGGCGGTGGAGCGCAGCTACGGTGAGGTGCCTGCCTCGGAAATGCAGCGGATGGGCGTGCCCAGCGCCATCGGAGCCAGACGCGTTCTGCGTGCCCTTCGTGATAACGCCAGCACACCGCGCCGCCAGTTGGAGACGGCCGATAGGAAAGCGGCATTGCGGCTGATGCGGCTGCACACGCCGATCAACCGGCTGATCTCCCGGCACACGCGCACCTTGCTGCGGCGCTATTTCAAGGAAGGGAAGCTCAC
>JAYVMK010000500.1:0-14426 GCA_043758995.1 Lichenibacterium sp.
CGGGCCGATGCCGACCTCGAGATATTGCGACCAGGCGCCGCGGGCGATGAGCGCCTCCTTGAGCCGCATCGCCTTGTCGGATCCGGGGCGAAGTTTCGAGAAATCCTCGCCGACCAGCGCCACGATTTCGGCGCGGATGCCGGCCGCTGCGGCATGATCGCCGCGTGCCCGCTCCTCGATCACCCGTTCCAGCATCGACACCGCGAAGGTGACGCCGGCGGCCTTGACGGCCTGAAGGTCGACCGGAGCCAGCAGCCAAGGTTTGCCGGCGTTGCGCGTGTCGGGGGGCGTGTTGGCCAGAATCTCGTCGAGGCTGCCCACGCGTTCGCCGGTGGCGGCGCGCAAGGCATCGGCGGGATCCGTGCGTTCGGCCAAGTCCCGCATGGTCGGAAAATAGGCCGTGACGTCGTAGACCCCGTCCGCCCGCACCGCCACGACGGCCGGCCCGCCATGCGTGGGATGCCAGATCCGCCCCGCTAGGGCGCCCGCTGTGCCGTCCCGCGGCAGGGTGGTGGCGCTGTCGAGGTTCAAGGCTGGCATGAGGCTGTCGCTGTTGTTGTTCGGGACGGCGATTTAAGGCCGGTTGGGCCGGTGCGGCAAGGGGAGGGTTGGTGGCCCCTTTGGTGCCGAACGAACAGACCTCGCCAGTCAGTGGGACGCAGGACGATTTCAGTCGGCAGAGACGCCCGTCGACAGCCGGCGCTGCGTCTACACTGCCGTGCTGGCGTCAATGGAGGTTCCAGAAGCTCTTGAACCCGTGACCCGTCTGCCATGCCGTGAGATCGGCTGCATTGTCGCAGGATAGGACGATGGGATCGCGCGTCGCTTCGAACTCGACATCGTTGATCTGTCCGAAGATGTAGCAGCGGTCTTTGTAGTCTCCTAGGATCCGGTTCTTGAGGCGAATGCTCACGCGCGAAAACACCGTTTCGAGGCTTCGCCCTTTCCAGTCCGCGACCCCATAATCCGCCAAATCGGCGTTCTCACTCATCTTTTCCCAGCGATCACCGAGATCGTCGCGGAACAGGGCGGCGAAGTCTGCGAACTTGAAGCCGGCGATTTGGCTCTGGTCGTCGGCCGCGTTTGTGAAGCCGTCGACCTCTGCTGCGACGCGAGCCGCTGCAGCCTTCGCGGTTCTCTCGTATTGCTTGCGGGACGCTGCCTGCCGGGCCGAAAGCGTGGCAGCCTCGTCCGCGGCGCGCATGGCGGCGATCTTGGCATCCTCGGCCTGCCGCCTCTGCCGTTCGGCCATCTGTTTCTCGGCTGCCGAGCGATCTGCCTTGATCGCGTCGGCTGTGCCCTGGATGTCCGCCAGCGTAAACCAGAGCGAGGAGAACCGGTACTTCGTCCCGTCCCGCTGAAGGCCGTCGGCGACCGTCTTCAGATCGCCAGCGGAAGCATAGACGGCGCCACAGCGACCGCGTTTCGCGCTCACGAAGGCACCGTCCGCAGTGGTGGGAGCGGAGATCGGTTCGGCCCCCATCGCAGCCGTCAGTACATCGGCCCGCGCCGCGATCAACTTCTGATGAGCTTCAGCGTCCTGCGGCGTGACGGTACAGAGCCCCGACACTCCGTCGGCGACTAACAGGAAACCGAACCCGAAACGCGTGCCGCGAGCCACGTCTTCCGCCACTGCCTCGGCTGCGACGGCTTCGGTCGCCTGTGCTGTCTGAAGCGCCGACGGCGTCAACGTCGAGAGTTGCTTCAGCGTACCGGCCTCAATCGCGGCGACAAGTTGGAGCGCGGCGGACATGTCCTGACGAAGAAACTGGCCACGGCGGGTCGCGATCAGGTCGTAGCTATCCAGTCGATCACCCTCGCAAGGCGTCTGCGCCAGAGCAATCTGCTTTAGCTTGTAGGAGGCGAGGGCCGAGCGGACGACGCTCGCCAGATCTGCATCTATGCTGTGGCCGAACAGACAGACGTCGGCTTGATCACGATCGAAGACGATATCGCCCTTCAGGTCACGGTAGACGTGGGGAGCCTTTGGCGACGCGTTCACCATCAAGACGACATCTTCACGCCCTCCGTCGAGCAGAAAGCGATTCTTCTCCGTGACCGGCAGCGATGCCCCCGAACGCGGCGAGGAAGAAGCTCCTGCGAGGGGCTGTGGTGCTGCCGAAAAAGTCGAAGCAGATGCCGGGGGCGCCGACTTCGCCGTGCTGCTCGCTGGTGGTTGCGGAACGACGGCTTCTGCCACTGCGACCTGCTTCGCGGCCGCACTCGCTGCCGCATAAGCGTCACGGAGACCGGCATCCTTGATGGCCGCCTCGATGGTGCCCATGGCGGCCTGAGACTGGTCGAGATCCGGAGAGGCCAAGACCGCGTCGGCCTTTTTCGCCAACTCTAGGAAGCGAGCCGCCTGGGGCGAGGTCGGATCCTGCGCGACGGCGCCTACCAAGAAGCTTCTCTGCGACTTCAGCGTTCGAACTGCATCGCCTAGATAGCGGGCCGTTTCGCGCTGTTTCTCGGCGTCTCTTTGCATGCCATAAGCGGCGTACGCAGGATCTGCCGACATCGCCGTCGAGAGGGCGCTCGTCTTGCCTTCCACGACGCCCGGATCGGAGCTGGAGAGCGCCGCATTGAGCTCGGCGATGCGGCCGAGATGATCCATGAGTTGCGGATCGTCACGGTTGATCTTAACGAAGCTCGATGCTTCTGCGATGGCCTGCTTAGCGGCCGCGACGGCTCGGGTCAGTCGCTCCGCCTTGAGCTGTGCTGCAGCGGCGTCGCGGGCGTCCTGCTCTGCCCTCGCCGTCCGATCGGCTTCGGCCTGCTGAACCAGTCGATTCGCCTCGGCTTTGGCTCGGCGGTCCGTATCTTCCTGCTCGGCGACCCTGATCCGCTCTGCCGCGTCTGCCTGCGCCGAAGCCTCCGCAACGGTTCGACGGTCAGCCGCCTCCTGTTGTGCCACACGCTGCTGTTCGGCGAACGCCGCTTGTCGGTCGGCCTGCTCCTGTGCCGCCCTGCGCTGAGCGTCCTGCTTGGTCCGCAGCAGGGCCTGGCTGAACGCATCCGTGCCGGCATTGGTCGGAGTGGATCCGGAAAAGGCCAAGGCACCTGAGGGTGCAGGAGTCTCCGGAGGGGTGTCGCTCGGCAGACCGTCGAATATGTCGGCCTGCTCGCCCGAGTCGGACACCATGTGGCGGGGATAAAGCTCGTTGGCCATGACCACGGCGACACGAACCCCGTTGGGGAAAGCGTCGGTGTTCCAGGACAAGGTGAAGCCGGCTATGCCGCCTCTCACCACGATGTAGCGTGAGTAATTCGAAGACTTTTCCGATCCGCCCGCGACCGCGAGGAACGTCGGGCGGATGACCTTCATGTCGATGCGACGACCGGGTGCCACTCGGGTCAGGTTGTCGAAAACGGTGCTAAGCGTAGCTTCGCTATCGGCAAAGAACGAAAAATCCACGCTCATCGTGTGATTTCGGGTCTCGAGCGCAAATCCATGTTGGGTGGGCGAGCGAGACAGGCCGAACCGGCCAGGTATGACGACCGAGGCCTGCGCGAATGGGTGATCGAGGAATTCGAACCCCCAACTGTTGAAAATCCGGCCGCCGATCGTGCTGAGTGCCTGCCGTGTCTCTGGGGTCAGCACGCCGCTGGGCTCTAAGCCGTGTTTATCCTGAAAGCTGGCTGTTGCGTCGTATAGACGACCTCCGAATTCACTGGACGCCATGGCATTGAAGTCGCCGGAAGCCATGAGCTCCAGGAAAATTTCGTTGCGGTCACGGGCCGGCAATTCGTCGAAAGCCGTCTGCGCCTGCATCAAATACGGTCGTTGCGCCGCTTCGACGCGCGTCGGGCCGTTCGTCAGAACGAGAGATGCGATCGTTAACGCCACAGCCCTACGGGCAGTATTTCGAAGCACCGCATTCCTCCCGTCAGACTACAGGCAACTTACGCTATCGATCTCCCAGCGCAATCCGCACAGTCCGCAGCAGTGAACGGTTCGTTCGCTTCGGCCCTTTGTGTATGCCGATCTGCCCCCTCAACTCACCTCTTGGGCCTCCGCTCTCGCCATCTTTGCCTGGTATCGGGTGCGGTAGTCCGCGGGCAGTACGCCGAGGCCCCGGATGAAGGCGCGCCGCAGACGTTCGTCGTCGCCGAAGCCACAGCGGCGGGCCACGGTCGCGACCGGAAGATCCGGCTCGTCCGACAGCAACGACCGGACCGGTTCCATGCGAAGGGCCTCGACGGCCCGCGCCGGGGTCGTGCCGGTCTTGGCGGCGTAAAGGCGGGCGAAAGACCGCGGCGAGAGGCCAGCGCGTTCGGCCAGCACCTCGACCCGGAGGTCAGCGGTGAGGTTTCCGGCTATCCAAGCATGCAGCACTTCGAAGCTGCCGGCCCGGGCCGCGGATTGCGCCTGGAGGGTCCGGCTGAATTGAGCCTGCCCGCCAGGGCGTTTCACGAAAGACGACTAGGCGCTGCGCCACTTCGAGCGCCACGCCGTGGCCGAGATCCTGCTCGACGAGGGTCAGGGCGAGGTCGATCCCGGCGCTGACGCCCGCCGAACTCCACACATCGCCCTTGCGGACAAAGATCGGATCGCTCTCCACCCGTACGGTCGGGTAACGCCAGTGCGTGACGGCCCGACGCCCATCCGGGATACCCGCCGCCGCCAGCAGGACCGTCCCCGTCCATCTCAAATGACGGCGGTCAGCTCTTCTTTGACGGGACAGTCGCTGGTCGACGCACTGCGGACCGCAGCTCCGCGAACTTCAACGAGCCGCTGCCGCCCGGACGGATCATAGCGAGCACAGCGACCGCGGCGGCGGCAAAGCCCGACGCCGCACCGACGGCGAGCGCCCAGCGCGGTCCCCAGGCGTCGGCGACCCAGCCGGCCACGGGTGCCCCGATCGGCGTGCCTCCCAGCGCGATGCCGACGCGCAAGGCCATGATCCGTCCGCGCATGGCGGCCTCGGTCGAAGACTGCATCAGGCTGGTCGTCGCATTGGCGAACGTCAGGGACGCTCCGCCGGTCACGACGAGCGCAATGGCGAAAAGCCAGTAGTCGGGTGCGATGGCGGCCAGGACGCAGCCCAGCCCGAACACGGCGGCGCCGACCGGCAGAAGGCCGAAGCGCGGTCGGCCGCGGCCGGCGCTCAGGAGTGCCCCCGTCACCGTTCCGACCGCCATGAGCGACGATAGCAGCCCATAACCGGAGGCATCGGCCTGGAAGACGTCGACCGCCATGGCCGAGATGAAGATCGGGAAATTCAACCCGAAGGTTCCGATCAGGAACAGCATGACCAGGATCGCCCGGAGATCCGGGCGATGCCACGCGTAACGGACTCCCTCGACAAAGCCACCTCTCGCCCGCGCCGCCCTGGCGGCCGGGCGAAGCTCGTCGACTCGCAGCAGCGCCAAAGAGATCAGCACCGCCAGAAAGGACGTGCCGTTGATCACGAAGGCCCAGCCCGTGCCGATTTCGGCGATGACCATGCCGGACACGGCCGGGCCGATCATCCGCGCGGCATTGAAGGACGTGGAGTTCAGCGCGACCGCGTTGTGCAGGTCGTCGTCTCCGACCAACTCCGAGACAAAGGTCTGCCGTACCGGCGGATCGAAGGCGGCCGCGCAACCGAACAGGAAGGCGAAGGCGTCGACGTGCCAGAGCTGGACGACTCCCGTCACCGTGAGTGCGCCAAGTGCCATCGCGAGAATAGCCATCGTGGCCTGGGTGGCCATTAGAAGCCGACGCTGGTTCCATCGATCGGCGGTAACGCCTGTCCAGGGCAGCAGCAGCAGCTGCGGCGCAAATTGCAGCGCCATGACGAGCCCGACCGCGGAGGCATCGTGATGGGTCAACTGGCTGAAGACCAGCCAGTCCTGGGCCGTTCGCTGCACCCAGGTGCCGATGTTGGACACCAAGGCGCCGCCGGCCCAGACCCGATAATTGAACCCTCGTAACGACCGGAAGAGTCCCGAGGTCCGAGCCGTCACGGGCGCTCTGGCGTATGGCCGCCGTTGAAGCGCCCAAAGTGCCGCGCCGAGAACAAAGCGATGAGCAGCACGCCGGCTCCGAACGCGCCGACGTCGGCAGTGTCGCGCAGGTCGAAGTCTCCGACGCGGCAGATCAGTAGATAGCCGATCGTGAGATTGAAGAAGCCCCAAAGCGCATTGACGGTCGCCGAGGACAGGCCTTGTCCCGGTGGTTTGGCGAAAGGGCTCTGAAACGCCCGGCCCATCATGCCGCTGACGAGGTGAGGGACCGCATTGGCCAGAACGGCACCGCCGACGAAATAGGAGAGGACCGTTGGCCACAACATCTCAGGCGCTCATGGGCGGTAAGAGAGCGACGATGTCGCGGCTTGTGCCGGTTTCGCCCAGCCGCGGGAAGACAGTCCCGATGCTGTAATCATGGGCTTCCCGACGTCTGTCGGTCATGGCGTCGATGGCGAGGGTCACGTGGAAGCCTTGCTCGAAGGCCTGACGCGCCGTCGACTCGACGCCGGTTCCGGTCGCCACACCGGCAACCACGACCTGGGTGATGCCGCGTGATTTCAACCGAGCTTCGAGATCGGTGCTGGCGAAAGCGCCCCAGGTCCGTTTCGTTACGACGATGTCGGTCGGTTGCCGATTCAGCTCGGGAATGAGGTCGGTCCAACCCTCCGGATGAGATCCCGACTGACGCGGCTGTTCGGTGCGCCCGGGGGCGCTTCCGGCAACGTTGACGAGGACGACCGGCAGCCCGCGCTGTCGGAAGGCGTCGGCTAGGGCCCGTGCCTGCATGACGACGGCGTCGACGGGATGAAGAAGGGGCAGACCGACAATGCCCTTCTGCAGATCCACGACGATCAATGCGGTGTTGGGGTCGAGTTGGGTCACGGCCATAAGATTTGCCTTGAAGGTGGGGCCGGCGGGTCGCACCCGTCGACGGTTCAGTCGTCGACGAGTCGTTTGAGAAGCGAGACGGCCCTTGCGACCTCGTCCTGCTCCGGTGGCGAGAGTCGCGTCATGAGCGTGCGACTGAGCCAGTCCTGCCGCGCGGCACGCCCCTCATCGACCCATTGGCGACAGGCCGGGGTGATGGAGAGAAGGGTCTGGCGGCCATCCGCAGGGTCCGGAACTCCGCCCACCAGACCGGCACCTTCGAGCGCCGCGATGATCGGTGTGATCGACTGTGGCCGAATGCCCTCGGCCCGGGCGAGATTCGACGCCGTCGCCGGGCCGTCCTTGTCCAAGCGAAGCAGGACCGAGACCTGAGACGGCGTGAAGTCCCCGACATGAGCCTGCTCCCGCAGCCGCCTTTTCAGCTGGCCGATCAGAGCGCGAAGATCCTGCGCCAGGGCCGAGGCTGCCACGTCATGTTTGCCGGGAGTGTCCATGTTCATGACGTACCATACCGTCAGCCAAACTGCAAAGACAAACTGATGATATCGAATGTCGTGAGGCGAGCGGGGCTCAGTCGGCGAACCTCCGGTCATGTGGTTCACGTCGCTGTTTCGTGTGTTGTTGACCCTCGCGCCGGGCGTATGTCAGAAGGCCGGCCGTATCGGGCGCGAGAACGAAGGCCGGTAGGTCCTCGACCGCTGTCGGCGTGCACCGGAGTGAGGCTCATTCGACTCTCCTGGTCCAATCGGACCTCGGCTTGCCTGCGGCTTGCTCTGTCGCGCATGGCCCTTGGTCTGCTTTGCTCCGCGTCTTTGCTGATCCCGCCCTCGGCCCGCGCAGAGCCGTCGCCGGCCGGTGGAGAGACGGTTGCGCAGGCGCTTTGCCGGGTCATCACCAACTCGGCGGAGGCCCGGCACATTCCCGTGGCTTTCCTGACACGGCTGATCTGGCAGGAATCGGCATTCCGGTCCGGCGTCACCAGCCCGGCGGGCGCGCAGGGCATCGCGCAGTTCATGCCGGGCACCGCCGCCGAGCGCGGTCTCGACGACCCGTTCGACCCCGAACAGGCAGTGCCGGCCTCGGCGGCGCTGCTCTCGGACCTCGCGGGCCGCTTCGGCAATCTCGGGCTCGCGGCGGCGGCCTACAATGCCGGGCCGAAACGCGTTGCCGATTGGCTGGCCGAAAGAGGCGGTCTGCCGTTCGAAACGCGCGACTATGTGGAGCGCATTACCGGACGCTCCGCCGAGGACTGGGCCGCCGATGCCAAGACCCCGGGAGACAAGGCGAACCAGAGCCACGACACCGTTGTCGCCCCGCAGAACTGCCTGCAACTGGCTGCGACGCTGCGAACCGCGCCGGCCCGGGCCGGTGGACTTGTCGCGGAGGCACCCTTCGCGCCCTGGGGCGTGCAATTGGCCGGCAACTTCTCGAAAAGTATAGCGCTGGCCGCCTTCGGCCGTGCCCGCACCAGACTGGCGGCGATCGTTGGTGATGTCAGGCCGATGGTGATCGGCACGCGGCTTCGCACCCGGGGCACGCGCGCCTTCTACCGGGTTCGGCTCCCGGCGGGTTCGCGTCAGGAGGCGGATGCCCTGTGCCGGCGTATCCAGGCCGCGAACGGCGCCTGCGTGACGCTCAGGAGTTAAGTCCGGTGAGCACCAAGTCTAAGGCCACCGAAGTATAAGGTCTGCGAGCCTCTGTGACGTAGAATGGAAAAAAGGCCCGCCACTTCATTCGTGGCGAGCCTTGCTGCCGTCAGCACAGACCCGGACCTAAAATCCTGGATCGGAGAGACACGCAACGCACATTCGGCGTCGCATCATCTCAGTGCGGGGACAGTGACTGCCAGTACATCCGTGGTCAATCCACTGTCCCGTTCGGCGTTATCCCAAGATGGGTGAGATGCGCGCCGATTGCAAGGGCCTCGCTCAGGCCGGCAACGGGACCGGGGCACCGTCCGGCCGAGCCAACGCATCGTGCCGGCCGGTAACGTCGCGGATGCCGCCATCAGAAGGTCGGCCAGGGGCCGTTTCAGCAGCGACATGAGCCGCCGCCACGCAGGCGTCGACAGCCTCTCTCAAGTTCGACGCGTAAACGTCCGCTCCCACGATGCCCCGGATCCGCTCGTCGCCGGCATCGGCGGCTTCTGCCGGCCAAAGCCCGACGAGAATACGGGCGTGGGGAAGACGCTGCCGAAGCCGCCTGACGAGATAGTGCAGCGCGGAAGGGCTGCTGACGATTTCGAGATAGCTGATGCACACCATGGCGACGCCCTCCATGTCGAGGGTTGCGACAGCCCTGCGCGACGCGGCCCCATGCGGAGCCACGCGGGCCCCGAGTCCATGTTTGCCCAAGAGCTGCGCCAGCATAGCGGCTGCCGCTTCGTCGAGCGGACCTTTGCCGGCGAGGCAAAGGATCGGCGCGGTTCCGCGCCAGTCCGGCGCGAGGTCGGGTGCAGGCGGCGCATCCGCCTTGGGAGCCGCCGTTTGGGGCACCGAGCGCTCGGCCCGCGTGGCAACGGCTGCAGCGGCGGCCTTGTCGGCGGGATTGGGGTCGCGATCCTCGTGCCCCGCCAAATCCGCGATCAGCTCCTTGACGCTCTCCATGATGCTGTCGACCCTCTCGGCCGAGAGTGCGCCCCGCAGAGCATCGTTGGCTGCGAGCTGCAATCCCTTCAGCGCGACCTCGTCGTAATAACCCGTAAGGGATCGTTCCTTCAGCAAGGTCTCGGCCTGATGCAGCGCCTCGTCGGGGTCGTCGGCCAGCATGCGTTGGTAAAAGTTCTCGACGGGCGTCAGGGCAGGGCGGTCGCCCAGCATGACGTCGAGGAACTCCAGCCGGTCGACATGGCGGCCCAGCACGACGAGGCAAAGCGTCAGCGGCGTGGACAGCAGCAGGCCGATGGGTCCCCACAGCCACGTCCAGAATATCGCGGCGATGACGACGGCGGCGGGAGAGAGACCCGTCGAGTGGCCGTAGACCAGCGGCTCGACGACCTGCCCGGTGATCGACTCACCGACCACATAAAGCCCGATGGTCCACAGCACCATGGACCAGCCGGGATCGACCGCGGCAGCCAGTGCCGCCGGCAGAATGACAGCGATCACGGCGCCGATGTAGGGGACGAAGCGCAGCACCGCCGAGAGAACGCCCCAGAGCGCCGGCGACGGCACGCCGATGAGCCATAGCCCCACGCCGGTCACGAGCCCGAAGGCCGCGTTGATGGCCAGTTGCGCGACGTAATACTTCCCGAGCCGACGTCCGGCATCATCGAGCGCCATCGTGGTGCGCTGGAGATCGTTCGAACCGAAGAGCCGGATCATCCTGTCGCGGAGATCCTCGCGCTGCATCAGGATGAAGACCGCCACGATCAGCACGATGAGCATCGTCGACAAAGGATCGAGAATCGGCGTCAGGACGGTGCGGGCGAGCTCTACCGCGGAGGTCGGCGGCGGCACCACTTCGACGAGTTGCGGCTTCGGCTCGTCTGAGGCCCCGCCCGCGTCGGTCTGCTTCGCAGCTTCGGGCGTGTGGCCCAATTGTTTGTCCAGGCGCTTTGTCAGGCCGGACAGCCGACCGATCGTCATTCCTTGAACGGCTTCGACCTTCCGCTGGATCGTCGACGTATAGCGGGGAACCTCGCTGGCAATGCCGGCCACCTGAGTGCCGATGATGCCGCCGAGGATGCCGAGCACGCCGAAGCCGACCAGGACGGCCAAGATCACCGCCGGGACGTGAGGAACGTGCCAGCGCTGCAGGCGGGAGACCAAAGGCGCCAGCATGAACGACAGAATTACGGCGATGGTGATGGGGATCAGGACTTCGCGGGCGAGGTACAGCGCCGCCACGACCACCACCGTGACTGCCAGCGTGAGCAGGCTATTCAGGCCGGGCGTTTCCGCTGGCGCGACGGCGGCCGGCACGCGTGTGGTCTGGTTCGGCTCGCTCATCGCGTCGGACCTGCAAAGTTGACGGGCAAAGGGAAGTGCCAGCCAACGCATCGTGGCCCGAATGGATCCTGTCTGACGCACCCAGCGGGTTCACCGTGCATTCTTGCGCCCAGTAATGCTTTTTTGCATGGAAGCCTTGCGTCGCCCGGGCCGGCGTGCTCAATAGCCTATGTGACAGTGGCTCGGAAACTATTCGATCCGGCTGCCGATCGCGTGACGAACGTTGGTCGAAAAAAGACCGCCTCAAGGGCGGCCCAGAGTCTAGGGAGGAAACGCCCAAGGAGGGCCATGGCGCATCGGCGCCACGTTCTTAGGCTACGCCCTCTGATTCGGATCGCAAGGCCGGTTTTGGCCCGTGCGACGTTTCGTGCGTGCTGTTGCACTCCTGCAACGCTGTTCCCGGCTCGACATCACGGCGCGAGCTCATCCTGCCTCTTCGATCTTAAGCTCCCCATCAATGAGGCGGAGCGCGGTGCCGCGGGCCACGAACGAGGCGCACCACGGCCCCCCTCAACGACCGTACATCCTGCTCGCTGAGCGCGAGACGGTGGATCATGTTGCGTAAGTTCCGCCGCATCACCGGAGCCTTGCCGTCCGGCCGAAAGAAACCCAAGGCGGTCAGTTGCGTCTCGAGGTAATCGAAGAAGGACAGCAGCGCTTCGCGCGAGGCCGGTCGCGACCGCTCGACCTCGGCGAAGGGCAGGGTGGCCTCGCCCGATTGCCGGCGCCATTCGTAGCTCATCAGCAGGACGGCCTGCGCGAGGTTGAGCGAACCGTGGGAGGGGTCGACCGGAAACGTCACCACGGCATCGGCCAGCGTGACCTCGTCGTTGGCGAGCCCCGTGCGCTCGGGGCCGAACAGAATGCCGCGCTTCTCGCCGGCTTGGATCGGCGCCGCCCAGGCCGCCATGGCGATATCGGGGCCGAGAACGGGCTTGCCCTGGCCGCGTTCGCGCGCCGTCGTGGCATAGACGGCGCTCAAATCCGCAACGGCCTCTTCCAGCGTGGCGAAGACCCGGGCACTGTCGAGCAGATGCACGGCGCCCGAGGCCGCCGCCTCGGCGACTTCCTTGTACTCACCGGTGCGCGGCCAGCCGTTCTTGGGCGCCACGAGGCGCAGGTCGTCGAGACCGAAGTTCGCCATGGCGCGGGCCACCATGCCGACATTCACGGCCAGTTGCGGCCGCACCAGCACGATGACGGGACCGCCGCGCTCCGGCGGCTTCGTACTGTCGGTTCCTGCACCCACCAATGTCGTCATTCTCCTCTGTGCCGGTCAGATCGGCGGCGTCCAGCGCGAGCCTCGTCCGGTCAAGGCTTGCCCGACGCCGTCGCGGCGCGGCAGTGGCGAAACGCCTGCGACTGCGCCGAAATCTGCGCCATGACGGCCTTGGCCAGCAACGTATATCCCTTGTCGGTCATGTGGAGGTTGTCGGGTCCGACGATCTGCTGCGGGCTCACGAGCCCATCGTCGATCCAGCTCCGCATCAGCGCGAAGCGGCGAACCACCTCGACATGGTCGGCGGCGCCGATGTCGCGCACGGCGTCGACGAACCGGCTCTTCGCATCGGCCTTCTCGATCACGGGCGACCATTGCGGTTCCATGAGGAGGACCTCGGCACCCGTCGCGCGAATGGCCGCGATACCGTCTCGCAGCTCGGCCTTGAAGCGGTCCAGCGGTACGCCACGCATCGGATCGTTGCTGCCAGCCTGCCAGATGACGAGATCGGGGTGGCGCGACAGGACATCCGTGTCGAGCCGCTTCTGCATGTCATCGATGTCTTCGCCCGCCACGCCGCGGTTGGTCACCGTGACGGCGGGGCGGCCGTGAAACTTGTCGCCGAACAGGCGCTCGAGCTGAACCGGATAGCTCATGGCGGGCGAACTCGCGCCCGTGCCCTGTGTCGAGGAGGATCCGAGTGCAACAATACGAAAGACCGAGGCCGGCTGTTGGGTCGACGGGGTCGATGGCGAGGCCATGGCCGCCGCCCCAAAGAGCAGGAGCGGCAAGGCGGCGGGAACGGCGCAGCGCAACAATCGGTCGAGACCCAAGGTGCGTGAGCGGCAATGGCTCAAGCGGGTGGACCATTTCATTGCATGGGACAACGCTTCAGGCAGCCGGGCGACGGGCATCGGGCGTCATCTCACCTTGCGGACGCGTGGCGCGCCGGGCTCTGCGGGCGTCGAGGGCGACGCCCTGGACCAGCATAGCGCCGAGACCCAGGGCGTTGACGGCGATCTGCGCGTCGACCGTGACGCCGTAGGTCTTGAAGGTCAATCTTCCGAACAGCGCGAGAATGCAACCTAGTGCGAAAACCGGAAGCGAGTTGCGTCCGCAGGCCACGACGGGGCGAACATACCGCCAAGTCGCCACGCGGATCATGACCGACGAGGTCAGGACGAGATAGGCGAGCGCCAGGACGTCGGCGAGCCGCCAGGGCGACACATAGGTCTTCGGCTCGTTGCCCAGAATGCCGAGGAGCGGGCTGGTTCCGTAGAAATCTCCGGGCAGCGGCGGCGGCCACAGCTTCCAGGCATCGAGCACCAGAAAGGCGCCCGCGACATAGACCCAGCAGAGCGCCCGAAGGACGAGAGGCGGCCGGCTCATCAGGGCGCGTTCCTGTCGGATCGCGATGGCCAGCGCGCAGCCGAGCACGAAGAGAAGCTGCCAGGTAAAAGGATCGAAGTACCAGTGCGCCGCGTCGGCGGGATCGACGATATTACGCAGGTTGAGGTGCCAGATGTTGGCGGCGGCATAGAGCGACGCCGAGGCGGCGAGGCAGGCGGCGAGACTGCGCGCCATGGCAAAGCGGACCACCGGAAAGGCCGCGAGCAGCAAGAGATAGAGCGGCAGGATGTCGAGATAGGCCGGAAGTGCGCGCAGCGAGACGCCTCTGAGAGCACCCTTCCAACCGTCGCGCAGCAAGGGTGCGAGGACGACAGAGGGGACGCCGTAGATCTTTTCCCACAGTCCTACGAAGAGCAGCGTGGCGAGCAGCAGCGCGACCTGGACGCCGTAGATCTGCAGGCATCGAACGAAGACTCGGCGCAGACCTACCGTGAGGCCTTGCCGCTCGAAGACGCTGTTGTAGGCATGGGTGGCGGAGAAGCCCGCCAGTAGCACGAAGATCTCCGCGGCGTCGCTGAAGCCGAAGTTCTGGAGCGTGAAGTCGGCCAGCCGGTTCTGCGGGATATGGTCGACGAAGATCGACAGGAGTGCGATGCCGCGCAGGAAATCGATTCGGGGATCGCGGCGGGACGACGGATGAGGGGCCGGCATTGGCAGCGCTCCCGAACGGCGGCACCGCGCATCGCGAGCGGGTCATCGGATCAAAATGAGCCCAAACTCACTTGCCGTCCAGAGCCGGCTTCGGCGTTTCCCTGTCGTGGGTTTCGCTCTATAGCGGCACAGGACTCGACCCCGCGCCGACCGTCGCGCGGCGGACCGCGCCGAGGGACGGCACGCCAGCCTCAAGGGACAGCTCAGTATGGACAAGATCAAGGTCGCGAATCCGGTCGTCGAACTCGACGGCGACGAGATGACCCGCATCATCTGGCATTACATCCGCGACAAGCTGGTCCACCCCTATCTCGACGTCGACCTGCAATATTTCGACCTGTCGGTCGAGAACCGCG
>JAYVMK010000501.1:0-9397 GCA_043758995.1 Lichenibacterium sp.
GTCGGGCGATATGCGGATGTCCTGAGGCATGCCGCCTTTTTTCAGCTTAAGAAGTCCCAGGAGCTTGCGGTTTGTGACATCGATGCGGGCAAGAGAGCCGGAGAACTCACAGGTGAAGACCGCGATGCGGCCGTCGGCGGAAAAGTCGGCGTGGTTAAGCCCGATGCACTCCGGGATCGTCAGCACGCCCTGTAGCTTCATCGTGTGCGGGTCGCGGTACTCAAGGCGCCGACGCGACTCGGCCACCACGATGGCAGAGGCGCCGTCCGGCGTGAAATACATGTTGTAGGCGTCCTCGATCGGCAGCGTCTCGGCCAGTTTGCCGGTGCGAGGGTCAATGGCGGCGAGGCTTCCCCAGAGCGTGGCGCTCTCGGCACTACCCGTCACCCAGAGCGTCTTCAGATCCCAGGAGGGCACAATGTGTTGGGGAGCCCGGCCCACGCCATAGTGATCGACCACCTTCAGGCTGGCGGGATCGATCACGTAGATGTCCCGCGACTTTATGTTGGGCACGTAGACGCGCTCGGGCACGCCGCCGACCGCATCGGCGAGGTGACTGGCCGTCGTGAGCGCGTAGACGTTGACCGGAGCTGCCCCGGCCTCGCGCGCCAGCCGCCATTCCGGCATATCGGCCGGCCTGTCCGCCTCTCCGGCCCTCGCCGCAGTCGCAAGGCTCAAGGCGGACAGCGTCAGCGCAACGGCACACAGACCGATCCGAAAAGGGCGTCTATTCATGCAGATGCCGAGCGGCCGGCCGCGGCGCGACTGCACGGGGTGCCGCGTGATCGTCATGGGCGTGCTCCGCGCGAGAGGTCGGCCCTGATGGCCGCGACGGTCTTCTGCACGATGTCCTCTGCCCCGAGCTTGCCAACCTCGAGATTGGATCGCTTCGGCTGGCCGTAGACACCATGAGCGGCATCGAGATCGACCCCGGACTTGAGGCGCTCCTGACGGACGTCGGCTGGGGCTAGGGTCATTGTAAGCGAGGTGTCGGCAACGCCCGCATGGGTGCCGATCTCGGCATCTGAAAACCCATGACTCCGCAGCACGGGTTCGAACCCGACTGTCGCGGCCCGATAATACTCCGGCACGAAATAGGCCCTCGCGGAGGTCGTGGCCCATTTGCGGTTCAGATCGGCCGCCACGGAGGCGAGGTCGCCCTGGTAGCTTCCGTGCTCGCCGATCAACACCACGGTCCTGAACCCGTGCAGCTTGAGACTTGCGCCGATGGATTCGATGGTCGCACGGAACACGGCGGGTGGTACGGTTAGAGTGCCTGGGAAGCGCATATGCGAGGTCGGCGGCTCGATGCCGCCTTCGGGCACGTAGGCCACGACGGGTGCAACCAGGGTGTGACCGAGTTCGCGCGCGATCCGCTCTGCAAGCACCTTGGCGCGCGCGTCGTGCTTGCCGAGCGCGATGTCCGGCCCGCTCTGCTCGACACCGCCGACGGGAACAATGGCGGTGGTGGCGCCGGCCTGAATGCGGTCACGCAGCTCGGTCCAGGTCAGATCCTCGAGCCAAATGGTATCAGGCGTCTGGGCTAAACCAGGGCTCGTGGTGAACGTGAGGGCGACGAGCATAGGAAACAGGCGGTATGACATAGCGCTTTCCGGCGATGGATCTATCGGTGTCTCGCCCCACGAGGCGCTTACGATGTCATGGAGGTTTTGACTACCGATGCTACCCCGCTTGCCACATTTTTCGACGTAGACGGGCGGACTGGTACTTCTTCCGAGGCAGCCCCGAGTGGTGTACGGTGACGGGTGGCCAGTCAGTCGTGCATCGCCCGGCCAATCCAACGTGAGCGATGACTTTAGCGATCATTTCGTCGTACGAGAAAGACCAGATCATAGCGGTTCGGTTGGTCCAGACCTGCTGGGATTACCTCGTACCGATGCGGGCTTTTCCTTCCATCGCTGTTCATCATCGCCAGACGTAGAAGCCCAAACGTGACTAATAATCGTATCTCCCCCAATGCCGAAATTCTCCGGTTCTTCCTCGACCGGCCTAACGCCAATGCCGCCGCGATCGGAAGTGCCTGCCGCATGATGCCAGGCGAGGTCCGCTCCCGCCTTGTCCATTTGGAAAGCATGAGGTTCGTGATGAGCCGTGAAGGAAGGGGCACGGTCCCTCCCATTAGGATTTATGCCGTCACGCCTGAGGGCCGGCGAATGGTTGAGCCAGCGCACAACGATGCTCTGCGGATCTAAACTTGCCGAACTGCTGCGTGCATCGCGGGTGTTGCCAGCTGCGGTGAGCCCGCGCTCTGGTAGATTGCTCTGGGTTGCATGGGATGGCGGAGGTCGTGCAACGCAATGCTGTGAGTGCCATCCGAGGGCTCCAGGCCGTCGAATTGGCGGAACAGCGCCTCGACCAGCGCAGATCGTGCGTCCGGCGCCAAGCCATCGAACAAGGCCGCGAACTCGCGTCCGGCTACTTCGGGCACCGTGACATCGAACACGGCTCCTGGACGGTACCGCTCCACGGCTCGCATCTTGAAGGCCGCGAACGTCAGACCACCAGAGCTGACGTCCGCACCCGCACCCAGAAAGAGGCAGATTCGGCGATAATGCGCGCGAGGCTTCAGGGCGTGGTCGGCGACCATGCTGGCCAGGGCGGCGAGCTCATAGGACACTCGGTCCGCCAAACGCCCCACCTTCCCGCCGCTGTGCTCGACAACATAATTCGGAGTTATCCTCCCGCGGAGCCTCTTCGATCCGGAGCGTCTCTGTGTCAAGCTGGCGGTCTTACCCAGCGTGGTCAATCCGACGCTTGGCCCATCCGTTCGTCGAACATGCGCGCCTCGGCCATGCTGCTTAGGATGTCCTCCCAAAGGCACCTCTCGCTGTAGTCACAGACAACTTGGCTCGTCTTCGTCGTAATCTCGATGAAGTAGATCGGGACGACCGGGCCGATGTTTTTGATGTAACTCTGGACACCGATGACGTCGGCCCTGCGCAGCACGAGATGCGGTAACCCCCTGTACGCTGACCTTGATCTCGTTAGCCGTTATCTCGACTTGGGAGCGCTTGTTCATTTCTGTTCTCTCCATACGGGTGTTTCGAGCCTTCCAACGAAGGCGTGAGGTATTCCGCTCGAGACGCAGAACATAGATCCCATGCCTGCTAGGTAATGGGATCTATGTTCGGTTTCGATCCGAACCGTCGTCGCTCGTGTCCGGAGAGACGGTTTGCCAGACTGCGATCTCCAGGCACATTCAGGCCACCTCTCGGGGCAGCATTGCCCGCAGGCGCGTTCTCCGCAGTGGATTGCATCAAGGGGCGGTACTCCACCGGTAAGATCGCCCCGATTATCGGAGTGACGAGCCACCCGGGTTCGGTGAAGTCGGCATGCAAGCCCAGGATCGCCCGCTTGGCTTCGAGCTCGTCGCTCAAGCGCGACGGAGTGAGGACTAGATGCGCAGATCGTGAGCACACTACGGCAACGGACTTGCTCATCGAATAGCGGGATGGAACCGCATTGAGCCAATAGCTGGTTACCACCGGCTTCGATAAAGCAGGCAGGTGTTCGAAGGTCGACGCGATGGTCCGACCGGGAGCCGAGTATCGATCGGCGAAGAGCAGCGCAATCTGGCGGTAGAACGACTCCACCACGTTGGTCAGCGACGCGTCAGAGGATGTTAGGCTTGGGAGGACAAGAAGCCTCGACAGGGTCTTATGGACTTCCGCTGCCTTTATGAGGGTGGGCGCGGCAGCTTCCAGCAGCACGTGGCGAGTCTCGGTCAGAATTCCGACGAGCCCACCCGAGACAGTCTCCTTGTTTAAGACGTCGGCTACGGGCTTTGTCGGCGAGCATTCGATGAGCGCCCGTCCCACGGCAGCGAGGGAGACGCTTGGATGTTCGAGCAGGTCAATCTGACGGTACAGGCCAGCAGCGTCCGAATCGAAGACAAGTGCCGCGTCACTGTCTTGAAGGGCTACCGCGCACTTGCCCGATCGATGAAGGACGGTGCATGTGTGGATGGGATCTCGCTCGGCCTCAGGAAGCCCTAATGCCCGAGTTAAAGGATTGAGGGCCTCCCTCGGGCAGTATAGCCCCTCAAGGGTCCTTCCAAGTTCGAGGAGCAGCCACGCCGGTTCGCTTTCCGGATATGCGGCTTCAAAGTGGTCCGGGCCGCTCGCTTGTCCTCCTGCGCCTGAGGCATCAAACGCCCTCTCGTGGCAGGCCTTCGCCGTCGCCCGTCTACCGGAGCTTGGATGTATGTTGGGCATCGTTCGCAGCTTTTCGATGATGGTGAGGGGAAGGCTGTGAGCGCGGAACCGCTGCCTGATGTAGCATCCGAAACTGAATTGCGCTTGTTTCTCAGTGATTTGGACGAAGCAAACGAGCGTTGCGGACATACTATCTGCGGACAAACTTTGGGGCCCTTTACAAGCGCCCTGGCCCGGACCCTACCCCTGTGCCAGATAATGCGCATGATCCAGCCCACGCGCGTCAAAATCCTGAAGGACGGCCCCGAGAATCCAGACGGTCGCTACGTCCTTTATTGGATGGGCCTGTCGCAACGGGCGGTGTTTAATCCGGCGCTGGAACACGCCATCGACGAGGCCAACCAGCGCAATCTGCCGGTCGTCGTCTGCTACGGCATCGCGGAAGGCTATCCGGAGGTCAATGCACGCCACTGGACCTTCCTGTTGCAGGGCTTGGCGGAGATCGGTCCGGCGTTGGAAGAGCGGGGCATCGGCTTCGTGGCGCGTCGCGAGGGAGGCCCGGTCGAGACAGCGCTGACCTATGCCGCCGGGGCCGCGCTGGTGATCATCGATCGCAACTACCTGAAGCCGATCCGCCGCTACTACGACGACTTCGTTGCCCGGGCTCCCTGTCGCGTGGTGCAGGTGGAAGGCGACGTCGTGGTGCCGATCGAGACGGCGTCGGGCAAGCACGATTACGCGGCCCGCACCCTGCGGCCCAAGATCTACCGGCTGTGGGAGGAGTATCTCCAGCCGCTCGCGCCCCAGCCGGCTCGCCATCCCGCGAAGGGACTGGCGCTCGAGAGCACGCTGGACCTCTCCGACATTCCTCGCCTCGTGGCCAGTCTCGCCTGCGACCAGAGCGTCGGGCCCGTGAAACGCTTCCGGGGCGGCCAGGCCGAGGCCGAGCGTCGCCTCGCCGATTATCTCGCGGGGCCGTTCGCGCGGTACGCCACGATCCGCGGCAAGCCCGAGGCGGGGGCGGCGTCGCATATGAGCCCCTATCTGCATTACGGGCAGATCTCGCCGGTGGCGATCGCGCTGGCGGTGAGGGAGGCCAAGACAGGCGATGCCGAGGACCGGGCCGCCTATCTCGAAGAGCTGGTGGTGCGGCGCGAGCTCGCCATGAACCACGTCTTCTACGAACCGCGCTACGACAGCATCGATGCGATGCCGGACTGGTGTCGCAAGACCTTGCGGGAGCACCGGGACGACCGGCATCCGCATCTCTACACGCGCCAGCAGCTCGAAGCGGGCGAGACGCATGACCGGTACTGGAACGCCGCCATGCAGGAGATGCGCGACACCGGCTACATGCACAACCACATGCGCATGTATTGGGGTAAGAAGATCGTCCAATGGTCGGGCTCGCCCGAGGAGGCCTGGGACACAGCACTGCGGTTCAACAACACCTATTTTCTCGACGGGCGCGACGCCAACAGCTTCACCAATGTCGGCTGGCTGTTCGGCCTGCATGACCGGCCGTGGGGACCGCAGCCCGTCTTCGGCACCGTGCGGTCGATGGGCGAGGCGAGCCTGAAGAAGTTCGACGCCGACGGCTATGTGCGGGACGTTGAGCGGCTCTCCGCGGCCGAGCGGGACGGCGCGTGAGCGGGCCGCCCTTCACCTTCGCCATCGCACTGACGCCGCGCGAAACGGCGCGGGACTGGGCCCGGGTGGAAGCCCTGCTCGACCGCACCCTCGCGTCCTTGCGGGCCCAGACGGACCCGGACTGGCGGGCGCTCATCGCCGTGCACGATCGGCCGACACTGGCCGTGCCCGACCCCAGGATCGGCTTCGTCGACGTCGATTGGCCGGTCACGCCGCCGGGGCCGCACAACGACGATTCCGGCCGCAAGAAACATCTGCTCTCCGATCTGCTGCGCGATCAGGGCGGCGGCTACCTCATGGTGCTGGATGCCGACGACTGGGTCGACCGCGACCTCGTCGCGGTGGCGCGGGAGCGGATCGGGCCGGAGGATGTCGGCGGCTTGATCCACGCCGGGTTGGCGGTCGATCTCGCGACCTTGAACGTCGCCCCCCTGCCCCATCCGGCGCTCGAAGGCCTGCCGTTCCATCGGTTCTGCGGCTCCTGCGGGGTGGTGCTGATCCGTCCCGAGGCCGAGACCCCGATCGCACGCGATCCTTTCGCGACCTTGCGCTCGCATCACCGCTGGGTCGAAGTGGCCGAGGAACACGGCGTGACCCTCGCTTCGCTGCCGGTCTCGGGCGCCTACTTGATCAACACAGGAGAGAACCACTCGGATCTGCACGGACCCTACGCGGAATGGCGTCGAGACTTCATTGCCCAGGTCAATGCTGTCGGATTCAGGCTCGATGCTGCAACGGCGGCCCGGTTCGGACAAGATTTCACGACCGCCTGAAACTTCGCTCGCCCTCCGCCGTAATTAGATCTGGTGTTGGCGAACCTCGACGAGCTCTACATCACCCGGTCACCTGCCGCCGGGCCGATTGCGGTGAGCCGGGACGCTTGTGCGGGTATGATGTTGAAGGGAGGACGTATTGCCGACCTATTACTTCGACGTCTACGATAACGAGACGTTACGTCCCGACGACTTTGGGATTGAACTCGAAGATCTCTACGAAGCGCGGACACAGGCGATCGCGTTGCTCTCCCACATCACCGGAGACGCCATACCCGAGGGCGATCATCACGCCTTCAAAGTCGTTGTGAGGTGCCAAAGCAACCGTGTCCGCTACATCGCGACGTTGACGTTGGACGGGGCCTGGGTCGAGCCCCCGATCGGGTCGAAAGCGCCGCCGATCTCCATGTCGGCGTGATGCGTTCCGGCTGTCCCTGCCCGGCGTCGACCCTGTCCGTGGAGCCCGTCGTCCATTGGCTCATCGACCCGCGGCGAGGATGTATCGTCGGGTTGCAGTTCGGCGCCGTAGGGTCGTCGGAGGCGGCGGAGCCGGCGACCAACGCCGAGAGGCCGACCTCGGCTGGCGCCTGCATGGCGGATCGTCCAACCATGGGCCCGCATGCTACCGAAAGTTTCCCCTCCGTCGGCGAAGGCGCATATCTATCGCCACCGAGGCTTCAGCCGGGATCCTGCGCCGAAGCGGCGATCGTGGCGCGGCGGCGGATCGAGGACAGCGTGAGGCCATCGAGCAGGATGGCCGTCGAACGCTCAAGGATGACACGCATCATGGCTTCCCACCGCAACCTCCTCGCGGCCGCCACCGTGCTGGCCCTGCTACAGGGGGCCATCGACGGGCCGGCCTTCAGCCAGACGCAGACGTCGGCGAGCGCAAGCTACGGCCCTGAACTCGAAGGGTTCGACTACCCCTATCCGGTGCAGCACTTCACCTTCACGTCACAGCGCCAGCCATTGACCATGGCCTACCTCGACGTCGCGCCGGTGCGCGGCAATGGGCGGACGGCGGTCTTGCTGCACGGCAAGAACTTCTGCGCGGCGACCTGGGACACCACCATCAAGGCGCTCTCGGCGGCCGGATACCGGGTGATCGCTCCCGATCAGATCGGCTTCTGCAAGTCATCGAAGCCCGAAGCCTACCAATTCACGTTTCGGCAGCTCGCCCAGAACACGCATGAGCTTCTCGCCAAGCTGGGGGTCACCAAGCCGATCCTCGTCGGACATTCGACCGGTGGCATGCTGGCGGCGCATTACGCCCTGCTCTACCCGGCCGAGGTCGAACGGTTGGTGCTGGTCAACCCCATCGGGCTCGAGGATTGGACCGCCAAAGGCCTCCCGCCGATCTCCATCGCGCAATGGTATGCTCGCGAGTTGAAGACGACGGCCGATACGATCCGCAACTACGAGAGAACGACCTATTACGCCGGCCATTGGGACGCACGCTACGAGCCGTGGGTGCAGATGCTGGCCGGGCTCTCCGACGGGCCGGGCAAAGCCAAGGTCGCTTGGGACTCGGCTCTTCTCTACGACATGATCCTCACCCAGCCGGTCGTCGAGCGCTTCCCCGATATCGCAGTGCCGACGTTGCTGTTGATCGGACAGAAGGATGTCACGGCGATCGGCAAGGACATGGCGCCCCCGGAGGTCCAGGCCAAGCTGGGTCACTATCCCGAACTCGGCCGCGCCGCCGCCCGGGCCATCCCCGGAGCGAAGCTGATCGAGTTCCCCGACGCCGGGCACGCCCCTCAGATGTCGGAGCCCGATCATTTCAACGCGGTGCTCTTGGACAACCTCAAGACGCAGTGAGACGGCTGAAAGCCGCCGTCATGGCAACATCGTCGCGCGAGGGCGCCGACCGACCCGACCGCGCCAGCTTCGAGCGGAATGAGGGGGCGTTCGGCAAGATCGGCAGTGGGCCGAGAATTTTATAGGCCGCCACAGCGACGCTATGGTCCGACTTGGCAAGCAAAGCTGGCAAACGGACCCATTCTCCAGGGTCCCAAGACGACATTGGTGGAGCTGAGCGGAATCGAACCGCTGGCCTCTGCAGTGCGATTGCAGCGCTCTCCCATCTGAGCTACAGCCCCAACGTGGCGCGTTGATAGAGCGGCGGCCCCGTCCCTGTCAATCGCGGTGTTGGCGCGACCGGGACGGGGCTGCCCGTGCTTACAGGTCGCCTTCGGCCCAGCTGCGGCCATCACGTTCTGTAAGGGCGATGGCGGCCGAAGGGCCCCAGGTGCCCGCCGTGTAGGATTTCGGCGCTTCGCTCGACGACTGCCAGGCCTCGATGATGGGGTCGACCCAGGCCCAGGCCGCCTCGACCTCGTCGCGGCGCATGAACAGCGTCTGGTTGCCCCGCACGGTGTCGAGGATCAGGCGCTCGTAGGCGTCGGGATTGCGGACCTGGAAGGCCGCCGCGAAGCTCATGTCGAGCGACACGTGCTGGAGCCGCATGCCGCCCGGGCCCGGATCCTTGATCATCAGGTAGAGCTTGATGCCCTCGTCGGGCTGCAGACGGATGACGAGCCGGTTCGGCCGCGGCGTCTCGCCCTCGAAGACCGAATGCGGCACCTGGCGAAAGCTCACCACGATCTCGGAGACGCGCGAGGGCAGGCGCTTGCCGGTGCGCAGATAGAAGGGAACGCCGGCCCAGCGCCAATTGCCGATCTCGGCCTTGAGGGCCACGAAGGTCTCGGTCTGGCTCGGCTCGCCGAGCTCCTCGAGATAGCCCCGCACGGCGCCGCCCGCCGACGCGCCCGCCTTGTACTGGCCCCGCACCGTCAC
>JAYVMK010000502.1:0-7856 GCA_043758995.1 Lichenibacterium sp.
ACGCGGCGGGGTGTGATCGGCACTTCGACGCCGGTCTTGGGATTGCGGCCGATGCGCTCGCCCTTGTCGCGGACCACGAAGGAACCGAAGGACGACAGCTTCACGGTCTCACCCTTGACGATGGAGGCCGAAATCTCCTTCAGCACCATCTCGACGAGTTCCGCCGATTCGCTACGTGACAGCCCGAGTTGCTGATAGACGGCCTCGGACAGGTCCGCTCGCGTGATGGTCTTTGCGTCCGATGGGCCGGGCAGTTTCGTCATGGGCGCTCTCGCGGGACGTCCCCTGCTGCGCGCTGCAGGGGCGTCGGGCTCTCGACATTAACGACACTCGCGCCGTTGCGGAAGCGCGGAGATCGGCTCCGGCAGCTCTCCCGCGCTCACCAGCGTATCAGAGCGCTCCCCCAGGTGAAGCCGCCACCGACGGCCTGCAGCATGACGAGTTGGCCGGGGCGGATGCGGCCGTCGCCACAGGCTTCGTTCAGGGCCAGAGGCACCGAAGCCGCCGAGGTATTGGCATGGAGTTGTACCGTGCAAACCACCTTTTCGGGCGGTATGTCGAGCTTGGCCGCGGAAGCATCGATGATGCGGCGGTTGGCCTGGTGTGGCACGAACCAGTCGAGCTCTCGCGGACCGATCCCGGCCGCCGCGAAAGCGTCCGTCACGACATCCGTCACGTGACCGACCGCATGCCGGAAGACGTCGCGTCCCTCCATCTTGAGATGACCCGTCTGTCCGGTCGTGGACGGGCCGCCGTCGACGTAGAGCTTCTCCCGGCCGCGCCCGTCGGACCGCAGGTGGGTGGTGATGATCCCGCCGTCGCGCAGCGGGTCGCCCCCCGCACAGGCTTCGAGCAGAACGGCGCCGGCCCCGTCCCCGAAGAGGACGCAGGTGGTGCGATCGGTCCAGTCGAGAAGGCGGGAAAAGGTCTCGGCGCCGATCACCAGCGCGCGGCGATGCGACCCCGACCGCAGGAATTTGTCGGCCGTGGCGAGCGCGAAGACGAAGCCCGAGCACACCGCCTGCAGGTCGAAGGCGACGCCCGTCGTCATGCCGAGCGCGGCCTGGACCTGGGTGGCGGTGGCGGGAAAGGTGTAATCGGGTGTAGCCGTCGCCACGATGATCAGGTCGATGTCGCCGGCGTCCCAGCCCGCCCGATCCAAGGCGGCACGCGCGGCGGCCGTGGCGAGCTGCGATGTGGTTTCACCCTCGGCGGCGAAGTAGCGGCGAGTGATGCCGGTGCGCTGCACGATCCATTCGTCCGTCGTGTCGACGGTCGCCGCCAGCTCGGCATTGGTGACGCATCGCTCCGGGAGGTAGGCGCCCACGCCACGCACAACGGAACGCCAGCCGCTCGATATCACCACGAGGCCTCATCATCCCTTCGCCGGCCACGACGGCCGAGTCTGCCCGCTCTGGAGATTGGACCTGGATCCAAGCTCGAGCCCCCGTGCCGAACCGGCGCGGCGCCGATGAGCGGGCCCCACAGGTGTGTCGTCCCGCGGCGGATCCCTATGCGCCCAAACGGGTCGAGCGGCAATCATCCTTGGCGGATCACCGCATCAGCGGACCGGCACCTCGGCATCGGCGATGGTCGATGCGGCGAGCGCAGCCGAGGCCGTCTGGGCCTCCTGCGACAGGGCGAGCTGGTCCCGGATACGCGCCAGCAAATCATGCGTGACCATCTCGTGTCCGACGCCGATCGCCCGCGCGTAGCCAACGGCATCCGTGCCCCCGTGGCTCTTGATGACGACACCGTCGAGGCCGAGGAAGACGCCGCCGTTGACGCGGCGCGGGTCCATCTTCTCGCGAAGCGCCGCGAAGGCGCCCTTGGCGAACCAATAGCCGAGCTTCGACAGCCAGTTGGCGCTCATCACCTCACGCAGATAGCGGCCGATCTGGACGGCGGTGCCTTCGGCGGTCTTGAGCGCGATGTTACCGGTGAAGCCTTCTGTCACGACCACGTCCACGGTGCCCTTGCCGAGGTCGTCCCCCTCGACGAAGCCGCGATAGTCGAGCGACGGCAGTCCGAGCTCCCGGAGAAGGCGTCCGGCGGCCTTGATCTCTTCGAGGCCTTTGATCTCTTCCACCCCGACGTTGAGCAGCCCCACCGTCGGCCGCTCGATGCCGAGCACGATCCGGGCCATGGCGGCCCCCATGATCGACATGTCGACGAGGTGCTGGGCGTCTGCACCGATACTGGCCCCGACGTCGAGCACGATAGAGACGCCCTTGACGGTCGGCCACATGGCGGCGATCGCCGGCCGGTCGACATTCGGCATGGTGCGCAGGCAGATCTTCGACATCGCCATCAAGGCACCGGTATTGCCGGCCGAGACCGCCACATCGGCCCGACCGGCCTTCACCGCCTCGATGGCGAGCCACATCGACGAGGTACGGCGGCCCGTCCGCAGGGCCTGACTGGGCTTGTCGTCCATCTTCACCGCGACGGTGGTGTGGATAATCTCGGACGCGGCTTCGAGCGCCGGCTCGCGCTGCAGGAGCGGCCGGATCTGGGCCTCGTCGCCGACGAGGAGAAAGCGGGTGCCTGGACGCTCGCGCAGCGCCAGCGCCGCCCCGGGAACCACGACGGAAGGTCCGTGATCGCCGCCCATGGCATCGATTGCGATCCGAACCTGATCCGTCATTCCGACTCCGTCAGCATCGTTGAAAGCGGCGGCTCCCATCGGGGAAGCGATCCATCGGCGGCCGATCGCGCCGCATTGCGTGCGGCACGGGCCCCAGCCGGCAGGGTCCAATGCCGTGACGGCAGCCTTCGCGTCAACTCGCGGAGGATCCGCATGATGACGCCGAGACGCGACACTTCGGCGACAGAGCCTCAGTTGCTGCGGGGCGCCGTCAGACCTCGCAGCGCCGCGAAGGGCGACGCGGCCTCGTCGGGCGCCTCCGCTTCGGGTTCTGCGAAAGCCACGCCGGGTTTCTTGGGATAGGGGTCGAGCCCCAGGACGAGGATTTCGGCCGTCAGCGCGCCGAGGTCGATGCGTCCGGCAACGATCGGATCGGGCAGGTCCGGCTCGACCTCGTCGTCCTGGGCCGGCGGACGCGCGGCATGCGCCGCCTCCAGCTCCTCGACCTCGGCTGCAGGCGCGAAGCGAACGTCGACGGGCTCGGACAGGTCGGAGGCGAACTCTTCCAGCGTAACCACACAGACTTGCCGAATCCGGGCCGTCACGGTGCCCAATACGCGAAGGCCGGTTGGACCGTCCCGCTTGACCCGGAAATCGCCGGCGAGCGCCTCGATGCCCGCGATTCCGCATTCCGTCGCAAGCGCCTCGCGCTCGGCCACCGTCGTCTCCACGCGAAAGGCCGTTCCGCCGTCGCGCACCGATGCGGCATCGAAGCGACGAGACAAAGGGCCGATGGGCTGGATGGGGGAACGCGTCATGACAAGCTCTGCGGCGGGATGGTGGAGGGATCGGGGAACGGCAACGGCCCCGCCAGGCAGGCGTCGAGCGAAGCAGCGTCGAGACTTGCGGCCGCCGCCATCACGTAGCCTGCCATGCGCGGGGCATCGGCAGCGGTGTCCCGCCCCGCATAGACGTTGCGCGAGACGGCCAACTCGATGGCTTCGCGCCCGAGCGGCAAGGCGGAATCATAAGCGGCGGAGCGTCCCAAAAAGGCTTCGCAGAGCCGCTTCATGCGCTTCGGCACCGTAATGTCACCGACGCCCGCCTCGCGGAGATCGGCATCGAGCCGCGCGAAGAGCGTGTCGACAAGGTCCTGCGCGACGGCCGGGCCGGGAGCTTCAGCGAGGTTGAAGCGGCGGAGCACCAGCCCCGCATGCAGGGCCAGCATCTCGAAGCGACCCTCGAACGTGTCCGGCACGCCATAGCCGAGGTAAAAGTCCGGCAGGCGCGCCGCCTCGACGATCTCGGTATGCAGCCGGTCGAGCAGCAAGCGGGTCGGTGAAGGGCGTCGGCGCCCGAAGGAAAACACCATGGCGTCGGATCCGGGGAGCCGTCGCCCGACGACACGGTTCAACGAGGCTCGACATCGAGGCGAAACTTGCTTTTCGCGAGTGCCGCAGTTACGCACTGCCCTCACCCAATGCAAGGGCTCCGTCGAGACGAGAGCCGGTGCTCCAGGGCCGACGCCCTCATGCGCTCGGACCTGAACCAGGAGGTTCGGATGCGAGGCAAGGACAAGGGCTCGTCGGGCGCCCGCAAGGTCGCCGGGCTCGCGGCGGTCTCGCTGCTGGCCCTGAGCCTGGGCGGCTGCCTCGGCTACGACGGCGAGGTCACTCGCGGCTATGTGGTCGATCAGCGTTCGCTCGACCAGGTGAAGCCGGGTTCCTCGGCCGAGCAGGTTCTGGTGGTCATGGGCACGCCCTCCACCACGTCGACGGTCGGTGGAACCGCCTGGTACTATATCAGCCAGACGGTCGACCGGACCTTCGCCTTCTCGGCCCCAGCAGTCGTCGACCAGCGCGTTCTGGCGGTCTATTTCAGCAAGGACAAGAAGGTCGAGCGGGTCGCCAACTACGGCCTGCAGGACGGAAAGGTCTTCGACTTCGTCAGCCGCACCACGCCGACCGGCGGTGCCGAACAGGGCTTCGTCAAGAACCTGTTCCGCTCGCTGATGCGCTTCACCTAAGCCGGCGACGTTCGCCGCCTTAGGCGTCGATAGCCGGGTCCGGAGGCACTGCCACGTCGATCTCGGCCTCGCGAGTGGGGCGAATGGGATCGAACATTCCGAACAGGATCAATCCCGTCGCAAATCCGCCGATGTGAGCCTCCCAAGCGATTGGTCCGCCCATGCCGAGTGACACGGACCCGAGCCCGAAGACGAGGTTGGTGGCGAACCACGCCACCATGAAGGTGACGGCCCGGCGCTCCGTCAGCACCTGACGGAGCGACAGCGCGGGCTGGACGAAAGCTTCGCTCCGGCCCTCCTCGGTGCTCTCGATGATGGCGGCCATCGGCACCTGCGGCCGGAACATGAAGCGCAGCGACGCTCCCATGCAGCCCGAAACCGCCGCCGACGCTCCAATGACAGGCATGAGGTCCAACGGGTGCGCGGCCCATTGCACCAGGGCGCCCGCCAACGCCGTCACGCCCAGAAACGCGAAGAACGTTCCCGAGCGAAAGCGCCGTGCGACCGGCGTGCCAAAGGCGAGCAGCCAGACGGCATTCAGGCCGATATGGGCCCAGTCGGCATGGAGCAGCGCGTAGGTCAGCAAAGTCCAAGGCTCGGCGGAACTGTGGCCGAGGACAAATCGCTCGATCTGAGCCTGCCGATACCCGTCGGCCCCCTGCCCCGCCAACTCCACGGCGCTGTTCCAGACGAGATCCGGCGCGATCGCGTAGCTCAGACGCCCGGGGACGAAGGCGAGATGCGTGAAGAGCGCGTCGTCCCAGGCCTCCGGGATGACTTGCCGCGCCAGATGCACGGCAGCGAGCAGCAGGATCGTCGCCAGGATGGCGCCGGGAATGTTGAAGATGGGCTGACGCAGTCGGCCAGCGACTCGGACTTCGGCGACTCGATTCAGCACATTGAAGCCCTTGGTGTTCACGCCCAGCGGCGACGGCGCGACAAGGCTGACGGGCCGCCGAAAGATCCTGGCCCGGCGTCCGATCCGGCGACGCGGCCGGCGCCTGACCGTCACATGCGCGAAGGGCGGGATCAAGCAGCACCGCCGTGGCGAGATCACGGTCGAGCGGCACGGCGCGTGCTGCCTAGGGCTGCAGTGGCGTGCGGCACCCCGGTTCGGTGCCAGATCGCGACATCCAAAGCGCCATTCGAGGCGACTGAGAACCGAAATGAAACACGTCGTCAGCCGAGACCTTCATGCCTATTGGGATGTGTTGCGCCAGGGGCGCACCGCTCCGGAGCGTACCGACATCGACCCCGCCGCCATCCGGCACATCCTCGCCTACACCTTCGTCCTCGAGGTGACGCGCAGCGCAAAGCCCGTTAGGGCGCAAGACGTCGTCTTTCGCCTTTCGGGAACGCGGCTCAATGCGCTGTTCGGACACGATCTCAAGGGCTGCAGCTTCGAGCAGATCTGGAGCAACGGCGCGAAATCGACGGCTGACGCCTTGCTCGACGGCGTTCTCGACGCGCGCATGGCCGTGGTGGCGGCGGCGCGCGGAGCCCCCATCGATCGCCGGCCCGTCGACATCGAAGTCCTGCTCCTGCCGCTACGCCATCACGGACACACGCATTCCCGAATCTTCGGTTCCCTGGTGGCGCATGACAGTCCGGGCTGGATGGGGCTGGCCGCCATCCAGCCTCTGGATCTGCACTGCTTCCGCACCCTGATCGACGGGGCCGACGTGGCGGAGCGGACCGATCCCGTCCTCCGCACGCAATCGGCTTGGCCAAAGAGCGTCGCTCGGGCAGAGAACCTCGCCCTGCCCGCCGTTCCGCAGCAGATCGGACGTTTCAGGGTTTACGAAGGCGGCGAGGGACGGGCTCTCGGGTGACGGCTCGTGCAACCTTTTCAGTCAGGTTCAGCGGACCTTAACGGGTCGCGGCCCATGGTTGAAACAATAGAGAAACCTCGAACTGCTCAAGGCGAACCTGGTGCTCCCCATCCCGCTGAAACTAGCAGAGCCCCAAGCCGTCGAACGCCGGCGCCACCAGCGCGTGCGTGTGGCGATCCTCGGCCGCTATATGCTGGAGAGCCGGCAGGAGTTCCCGTGCCAAACGATCGACATGTCGCCGGGCGGCGTCGCGCTGGTCGCACCCGTGCGGGGCCATGTCGACGAGCGGGTGATCTGCTACATCGACCAACTGGGGCGCCTCGAAGGCAAGGTCGCGCGGGTGTTTGACAGCGGCTTCGCGATGTCACTCAACGTTCCGCTGTTGAAGCGTGAGAAGCTCGCCGATCAATTGACTTGGCTCGGCAATCGCCACGCTCTCGGCATGCCGGAAGATCGACGGCACGAACGTGTTCCGCCGCGCAACCCCCGCGCGGTTCTCCGACTACCCGATGGCCGCGAAGTTCTGGTGCGGCTCATCGACGTGTCGGTGTCGGGTGCTGCCTTCACGGCCGAGGTCAATCCGCCGGTCGGAACAGCCGTCTCGCTGGGACAGACGCCAGCCCTGGTGGTGCGGGGATTCGAGGGCGGCGCTGCCGTAGAATTCGCCCGGGCCTTTTCGACCGAATGCGACCCGAGCACCCTGGTATTCTGAAACGCCGAGTCGGCCGACGCTGTCAGACCGGGAACGGTGTGACTCGCGCGATCTCCTCTGATCGCTGAGCCTCAGATCTCTTCGAGATCGTAGTCGAGGATCGCCATTTGCAGGGTGAAGGACTGGCCTTTGGGATCGTCGGCCGAGACGACGCCGAGGAAGTCGCTGCCGAGGTTGAGTTCCACCGAGTCGGTCTTCTTGACGCGCGGCACGACCTTGAACTTGTCGTTGTCGAACAGAAGCTTGAGATACGATTCGATGGTCTCGCGTCCGACCGGGATCTTCATCTCGAACGAGAAAGAGCGGTCTCCGTCCTCGTCGTCGACGGCGATCGTCGCAATGTTGCGCTCGCCCAGCGACACGTCGGCCCGTTCGGCGTCAGCCTGGTTCGGCAAGACCTTCAAGGCATTGTTGGCGAAGATGCGCTGCAGATAGTCCTGCAGCTTGTGTAATTCTCTCTTGTCCAAGCTGTGCTCCAAAGCAGGCTGGTTGGGGACGACGGACCCGGCCTAGCGACCGGGGCATCGAGCGAACGGAGCGGTGGGCGGGGCAGGCCCCTCCGTCGGGACGGGCAATGCGGCACCCGGCGACGTGAACCGGGACTTTTTCCAGGTTGCACGTCGGGGACGAGACCCTAGACGAGGCCCGGGTCCAACGGAAGAGGTCTCAGGTGCAGGCGGCCTGGCCGGGTCTGCCGCC
>JAYVMK010000503.1:0-7657 GCA_043758995.1 Lichenibacterium sp.
GCCCAGCGCCTTGACGACGGGCCGCCCGACGCGCGACCGCACCGCCGCGGTCCGGGCCGGGGTCTCGTGGCCATGAAGCTGGATCATATCGGGTGCGACAGCCTCGGTGATGGCGGCGAGGAGATCGTCCTCCGCGTCGACCGTCAGCGCCACGACCGCTGCCCTGCCCCGCGCCTGGGCGGCCAGCGCGGCGGCGCGGCCGAGATCCACGTTGCGCGGCGACCGCGGAAAGAACACGAGCCCGATGCGCTCGACGCCGGCTTCGAGGGCTGCCGCCAGCGTTTCAGGGGTCGACAGGCCGCAGATCTTGACCAGAGGGGGCACGTGCGTCCTCACGTCTCGGACGCGAGGACCGCTCCGTTGCGGGCTTATCGCGCAGGAACGGGCACAAAAAAAGCCCGGCACCGCCCTGAGGCGGCACCGGACCGGGATTCGTCATGAGTGTCGCACCGGCAAGCCCAGGCTCGGCGGGCGACTTCGGCGGGGTTCGGGCGTTGAACAACCAGAGGGGCTCATCGGAGCCCCGCAATGCGAGGAGGACGCCATGCCGAACGATCCGTTCCCAACACCCGCCGAGACCCCCATTCCTTCGGAGCAGCCGCCGGCCGAGCCGATCGGCATTCCCCAGCCCGGTCCCGACATCGTCGACCCGGATGTCGGCTCGCCGTCGATCCCGCCCGGCGCTCCGCCGGAGATCCCCACCAGTCCCGCTATCCTCTGACCGGCTCGGCACAAAAAAGCCCGCCGGCTTGGGAGCCGGCGGGCAAGGTGTCGTTGAGTCGAAGGTCAGAATGCACGAAGATCGTGACAGGTTCTGATAGATGCGGAAAAATATGATGGCCATCATGTCGCAGGGGGCAACTCACGGCGCGCCGGACGCTCTCCGCCGATGACGCATGCGCGCTTGACGCTGAAGGGCGCATGGATCGACTGCGATTACGATGGGACCACGCTGACCCTGGCGGCGGTGGGATCTCCGCTGCAATATCTGATCAAGGTTCCGACTTCGATCCCGGCGCGCCATAAGCAGTCGGAGGAGCGTGGCCGGTTGCGGCGTCTTGCCGTCGCGGCGTTGCGCGAGGCCGGAGCCAGCGACGACGTCGACGAGGCCGACGTGGAATGGACTTACCGCACCGGCTGATCGATCCCGCGGTCAGTGACGCACGATGCCGAGGCGGGGCACCGACAAGGCGGGGCCACGCGGGATCCGGGGCGGGCCGGACCGCGCGGCCTGATCCGACAGGGATTCCTCAGCCCGGCGCAAGATCTGGGCAAGCGCCGGAAGATCGAAGTCTGCGGCCCTATGCCGGCACCTCTCGATCATCTGCTCCAGGGCTCGCAGTTGGTCTGCGCGGTCGTCCACCAATCGGTCTCCCTTAGGATGAGGGCGTCGCTCGCCGCCACATATTGTCTGCGACTTTTCCGCGAAGTGGCCGTGGACCGCAACCCGTCAACTTTACCGGGGTGACCGTTGAGGCCCTTCGGGCGAACCATTCGAAGGTCCGGACTCTCCCCTAAAGTTCACCGTCCGGCGCGGCCTCGACGAGTGCGTCCATCCTTCGCAACAGACGCGCCATCTTAGCTTGATCTGACTCGATCTGTTCGAATCGTTCATCGGTTTCGCGATCCGCTTCGGCCCTGCGCCGTTGCTCGTCCTGTCGGCGCCAGGCCGCCAGATCGGCCCGCAACGCGCAGAGCTCGTCGAGGATGGCACGCAGGGTCTCGGCGTCCAGTGCCATGAAGTTCCCGTCCGACAGCATCTGATCGGCAGCCAGCGGGTCACGTCTCTCCGCCTCGCCTTTGCGCAGCCCAAGCCCGGTGATGATGGCCGCCAGAAAGGTTCCGAGCAGGGCCGCGAAGTCAGCGGCCGACATAGCGAGCATCGTAGCTGGCGCGATAGAGGGAGCGGAGTTCCATGGCCGACAGGACGCCGTAGACAGCCACGCCCGGCGAGACCACACCCAAAGCTACCATGGTGCTCTGACAGACGAGAAACGCCACCTGCCCCCACCCCAGGAAGCCGAAGAAGGCTCCCAGCATGCGGGCATAGGGCGTGCGCGGCGAGCGGCCGTTGATGTAGAGCGCCGCGAGGCGCAGGCCGCCCGTCACGCCGAAGCTGCAAGCCCAGAAGGTCTCGGCCATGCCGAGCCGGTGGAACGCCTGGAAGGATGGTCCTGCGAGACTGTCCCCCGGCATGGCGAGGACCAGGGCCCAGGCGCACATCAGAATGGCCGACAGCCATTCCGTATCGCGGCAACTCGCCGATGTGGGCTGCCCGACACGGAATTGGTTCTCCTCGGCGATCCTCTCCGCGAGAGAGATTGCGCTCATCGGCGCACCCGCTCTGCCGTGGCGGCCGAAACCGAGGTGTGCGCATCGATCGACTGATGCAGCATCGCGGTGATCTGATCGGCCCGGTCCGACGACCCTCGCGACGACCCGAGCCAGAAATCGACCACGGTCCCGAATTTGGCGATCAGGGCACCGGCGATGAGCTGGCCCACCGCGGATTCGACCCCGTAGCGGCCGAAGACCACGATCGACACGATCGCGAAGGCCCCGACCACGATCCCCGAAACGACCGGCGAGCCCCAGGCCATGGGAGATTGCGCCGCGGCGAGCGACACCGTGGCGGCACGGGCGTTTTCGGTGTCGGCCAGCCGAGCCTTGAGCCTTTCGGTTTCGGCATCGAGCCGGGCCTGCAGGGCCGTGGTCTTGGCGGGGTCGGTGTCGAGTTGCTGCTGCACGGCCGCCGGGTCTGTGCTGCCGAAGATATCACGCAGGGCGGCTTCGAGCTTCACCACGACGCTGCCGGCACCATCGGAACCGGCTTTGCCTCCGAACAAAAGGCCGACGAGTTCGGGCGCCACACGCGCCAGGAGGGGCAGAAAGGACAGGAGAAGAGCGGGCATGTCAGGCGGCCTTTCGGGTGAGGACATCGACCAGGCGAGACCAGAGCGTCGGCCGAGACGACGGAGCGGGGCGAAGGTCGGCGACGTTGTCCGGGTCGTCGGGGCGTAGGAACTGGGCGCGCTCCGCCCGACGCCGACTCGCTAGTTCGGGCGGGTGGCCCCACATCAGGAAGGCATCCGCCGCACCGGTGAAGTCGCCGGTCTCGAGCTTGTGCACCACGGTCGAGCCGGCGAAGCCGCGAATGCCGATGTTGAAAGCGAGGCTCACCAGCGCATCGAATTGGTTGCGGGTCAGCGTCGCCGATACGGCCCGACCGACGGCCGCCTCGAAGGGTGCGAGATCGGCGGCGAAGATCGCCTCGGCCTCTGGCCGCGTGATCGTCATCCCCAGCGAGACGGGCGGCGGTCCGGCACGACCCGTGTGGCCGACCCCGATGGTCGGAACGCCGACGCTGTCGCGATAAGCGGTCAGCCGGCAACCCTCGCGCGCCATGAGCGCGGAGCGGCCGGCGGTTGATACGGTCCTGGTCATGGATCTGTCTCGCTGTGACGGGAAGTGGCCGAAGGCGAAGCGCGAAGAGCGCCGCTTGCGGCAGCGGCGAAGCCCGCGGGCTCGGGCTCAGGCGTTCGGGCTGCCGCCCGCGGCGGGTTGGGCCGGAGTGGCGGCGGCATCCGAGCCGGACAGCCCGTTGGGCTGGGCCGCCGCGGCGAGCTTCTGGTCCGCGGTCGCCAGCGCCTCGATGGCATCGAGGGTGGCGCGAGCCCGGCCCGTGACGCCGCCGATCGAGACGTCGATCGCGTCACGCAGCCGCGTGAGCTCGGCCAGGCCAGCCTTGATCTTGGCGCGGATCTCGCCCGGCATGCTGGCCAGCGCGGCGAGATCGGCTTCGACCTCACGAAGCCTGTCGGTGGTGGTCATCGGTCCGTCCTCGTACCGGCGTGCGTCGGCGATCCCCGCGGCCGGCGCGCGCGGAGCCAAGGGATCGTCGGGGTCCGGCGTCAGGACGTCGGGACGTTGAACAGCGCGTAGTGGATCGCGACGCGCACGCTCCCACCCGTGAAGCTGCCGCTCGTAGCGGTGATCACGACGGGCGTCGGGCTGTAGAAGGCCGTCGGGCCGATGACGCCCGAATTGGTCGAGCCCGCCGCTGCGCCCAGCGCTCCGCCGAACTGCGTGGCGTTACCCGAGATGCCGACCCCGAAGGATGGCGCGCCCGTGACGGCCGTCACGGTCCGCGACGAGACCGCGAAGACGATCGCGCGATTGGGGATCTGGATCGTCGAGACCGTCGAAACGCCCGCCAGTGTGACGAGTTGCTCGAGCACGCCGAACTGAGTCTGCGATCCCGCGGCGCCCTGGGCCACGATGGCCAGCGCGGCGGGCGCGATGGCCTGGTCGATGACGGTCCATTTGTTGAATCCGTTGCTCTCGACCGCCAGATAGCCGTAGGGCCAAGCGATCACGGCGCTGGCGGATCCGTTGATGGTGTCGGCGCCGGCGACCGCCAGCGTGACGGTGCGAACGGCCGAGCAGGCGCCGCTCTCGTCCACGACCGTCAAGGTCGCACCCGGAGGGTAGACCGCGGCGGCGGGCAGCGTCAGGATGCGCGCGGCCGACAGGCTCACCATCGCGACGGTTCGGTCCGTGGCCAGCACCGTATAGGCGGCGTCGCTCACCTGGCTGCGGGCCACGAGGGCGGCCGTGGCCCGGTCGGCATAGGCCGTGGTGGCGAGCCTCGTCGAATTGTCACCGGAGGATGGCGTCGGGGCGCCCGGCGAGGCCAGGAACGACACTGCTCCGCCCGCAGCCGCCACCATCATGGCGTCGAAGAAAGTCGCGCCGTCGGGCGAGACCTTGAGGTGGAAGTTGTCGTCACCCACGAGCCCGATCTCGGCGCGGCTGGCGAAGGCATCGGCGAACAGAAAAGAGGCCGTGTTGCCGCTCGCCTGTTTCGACAGTTTCAGCCTGACGTCGCCTGTCCCGGCCGGGCTTGCGGTCGTGGGGAGTGCGGTCAAAAGCGCCGCGTTGAGCTTGGCCGAGAGCGGGTTCGCGGCATCGGCCGCCGTGCCGATCCCGAGCGTGTTCAGCGCCAGCGACGTGATGGCGCCGAGCAGCGACACCCAGGCGGTGCCGTTCCACAGAAGCGCGCCGCCGAGCGTGTCCACATAGGCGATCGCGCCGGGGTTGGGCGCGTAGAAGCTCCACGCCCCGTCCTGCCAGGCGGCAATGTTGAGATCCTTGCCGGCCCAGGCTCCCGTGCCGCCGGAGGCCACGATCCAGCACTGCCCGTCGTTCGGCCCCGCTGGCGGTGCCGCCAGGGAGGCCGAAGCCGCCCGGAGGTTCACCAGCGCATCGAGCATCCGCAGCGCAGCATTGTGGGTGACGGTCTTCTGGTTCTGGTTGGCGTCGAGGTAAGGCAGGCGGAGGTTCGGCGACGTGCTCACAGGTAGACCCTCGCTGTGGTCCCCTGCCCCCGCCCGACCACGGCCGAGAGCTGGTAGACGGTGACCGTGTAGGCAGGCTGGGGAGTACCGAAGTCGGCGACCTGCAGGGCCGCCGGGTAGAGCCAGGAGGCATGCTGGAGCGACGGCACGAGGCGGAGGACGTTCCCCACGCCATCCACGATTTCGAGGTCGTAGAGTTCGGCCTCTTCGTTCAGCGGCACCGTGTCGATATCCCAGCCGTCGCCGCCGAAACGCGTCCGCCGCATCCAGGTGAAGAGGACGTCGTTTCCGGGCAGCGCCCGCGTGCCCGCGACCTGCGAGACGGACCAGGGGCGAAGCCCGATCGCCGGAAAGGCCAGTGCGACTTCGGTGTAGGTCGGGTCGGCCGGGCCGAAGAGGCTTGGGCCGTAGCGCAGCGACTGAACGAGCCCGATCTGATCGAGGCTCATGGGCAGCGGCGTCAGCGTGTTCGAGTCGAGAACCACGACGCGGGCGCCGGCCGGAACCGGCTGGCCCATGGCGCCCTCGGTCCCGAGTTGGCCGCGCAGGAGCGTCCTGAGAGTGTAGCTGCCGACGCCCACCAGCGTGGCATCCTCGTACTGCAGCACCTCCCAGGCGCCGGCGGCGACGTTTTCGATGGCCAGCGCGCCCGTGCCGGCCAGCACCTGAGCCTCGCTCAGGGACAGCAGGGGCCGGTCGCCGAAGAGCCGGAGCGAGACCGTGTTGCCGAGGTCCCACCGGTTCACCGGGCCGGCGTAGAGCGGGCTCGTTAGCAGGCCCAGGGTGGCGGGCGACGCCGCCGTGGTGACATAGTCCCAGCCGCCTCCGCCATTGCCTCGGTAGACGTCGATCCCACACCAGGGATCGGCATAGGCGGCGATCCGCGACTCCCAGAGCGCCGGTTCGCCGCCCGTCACGGGCGGCAGGGGAACGAAGGCCAGGAGCGGCGGCCCGTAGCTACCGCGTTTCGGGGTGCCCGAGCGCGGTTGAGGCGGCGAGGTGACGCGCAGAAGCGACGGATCGAAGCCGACGAGTTCCGCTTGGCGGTAGGTCGAGGTCTCGACCGCCTTGATGCGGAACGGCATCGTCAGGCCGTCGAAGCCGAGCGTGATGGCGTCGCCCGCGTCGAGCGCCAGCAGCGAGGGTGGCAGCTTGATCGTCCCCGTCTCGCGCCCCGCCCAGACCTGCTGGAGCAGGCTCATGGCAGTGTCCGACGCATAGGCGGGGTCGAGCACCGCCGCGGTGACGAGCTTCGCGACGTTCTGGCTGGTGCCGGTGGCACGCCTCGCCTCGACGCCGGCGCTGGCATAGCCGCGATAAGGATCTGCGAAGGTCAGGCGTAGCGTGCCGGGAAGGTCGGTGTCGCCGGCCCGGGTGACGCTGTAGCCGGGGTCCTCCACGCCCTCGACGGCGAGGTTCGCGATCTCGAGCGCCGTCACGCGGACATTGCCGCGCGCGAAGAACTGGAGCACGCCGCCCGACTCGCGCGCATCGAACTGATGAGCGTCCATCAGCCCGGCCAGGATGTCGCGCGGCGACATCAGAGCATCGGTTGCATAGCCCAGCACCAGCGTCGACGAGCTCATCAGAGCCGACGTATCGACGGACGTGACACCCACCGCCGTGCAGAGTTCGGCGATGATCCACTTCAACGGCACTTCGCCGAGACGGCCGGTCAGCCAGTGGCCGAGCTCGTAGTTCGGCGTATCGTGCCAGACCGCAGTCCGCCCGGGAAAGTCCGGAAACGGTCGCGCATCCCAGGCCCAGGCATACATGTCGGCCGTCGACAGCATCGGGCCGCCATACACGGCTGAATTCGGGGCATGGTCGCGCCAATAGGACAGCGTGGCCTCGAGATAGGCGCGCTGCACGGGATCGTCCTTCGAGCCGGTCGAGAAATACGGCAGGAAGGATTCCGACGATTTCGGGTCGTAGAAGACGTTCGGCTGATTAGGCCCCTTGTCGACGGCGGGACAGCCGAATTCGGTGAAGCGGATCGGCTTCGATTGCGGCTGCCAGGCGGTAGCCGAACCCGACGCGACCCCGCCGGGCCGGCTCGTGTGGGCGTTGAGCCACCAGCTGCGAATGTCCTTCTGACGGAACACCCAGTGCTGGGAGTGCGCCGTATCGATGATCGGCGTCCGGTGCTGCGCGACGCGGTCATCCGAGGTCGCATAGTACCAGGCGAAGTCTTCGCCGCCCTCGATGTTGGATTGCAGATAAGTCTTGTCGTAGATCGTCGTCGGCCCGGCGACCGGGTTGCCATCGACATTGGGCGTGCCATCGCGCCAGTCGGAGAG
>JAYVMK010000504.1:0-5713 GCA_043758995.1 Lichenibacterium sp.
CTCATCGCGCTCTACGAGCACCGCGTCTTCACCATGGCGGCGATCTGGGACACCAATCCTTTCGACCAATGGGGCGTCGAACTCGGCAAGGAGCTCGCCAATAAGCTGGCGCCCATCGTGTCGGACGCGACAGCTTCGCTCGCCGGGCTCGACGGGTCGACGGCAGGACTGGTCGAGCACAGACGGGCGCTGATGGGCCAGGGCTGATATCTGGCGCCAGCAGACCGGATCGCGGCTGCCGGCCGGAGCGAGGGCGAGCGGCAGGCGCGATGGTCGTGCCCGACCGTCGACCGATCACGAGGCGGCGTCGAGCAATTCGTCCGATAGCGACTGGATGCGGGCCGCGTTTTCTCCCGCGTCGAGGCCTGAGAAGCGTGACGCCGACCGGATATCCACCCGCGTCTGGCCCGCCACGGGCCGGATGCGGATGGCGACATCGTCCGGCAGTGCCATGACCCGGGTCGGCGCCACGGCGTCGATGTGGCCGGTTCCGAACTTGCCTTTGGGGGGCACGGCTTCAATCACCCGCCAGCCATGGGCCTCGACGGCTTTCAGCGCGAGGCCGTAAGCTTCGTCCTCCGGCACGTCGAGCAGGACGGGCTGCAGATTGGGATAAGCGCGACGCGCGCTGTCTCGAGCCTCGGCGGACAGGTCGTCCGGCACATGCCCGCCCCGAGCCGTGACGGCGCTGGCCGCCGTCGAGAACGGCGGAGGTGTCACGGGGTCGGTCGACACGTCGCTGGCCGAAGACACCCGGGATGCCACGACCGCGAGATAGGTCGGGTAGGCGAGAACGGCCAGCGCGACGACGAACCCGGTGAGGCTCCTCGCGGTGCCGCGATAACCCGTCCGCCAGATCACCACGGCCGACCATGGCACGAGCACGAGGGCGAGCACCGCACATCCGAGGCCGAAGCCCAGCACGGCGAGAGAGCCGCGGGGATCGACGGAACCGCTCCGGCTCATCAGCACGGCGATCACGGCCAGCGTGGCGCCGAAGGCCGCCGAGCCCCGGCAGAGACTGGCGGCCGCGGCGAAAGGCTCCGGCGCGAGACGGCGCCTCAGCACGAGGCCGACCTCGGGAGCCGGCGTTTCGGCTTGACGGGGGAGGTGGGCATGTGAGTCATGGGTCGGAGACGCGGGGAGGATCGGAACCTATGCGAGACCGGACCGGCGCGATAGGCTCGCGCCACTGCGGCGCTCGATCGCCCCGCAGTCGCTGAGGCCGAGCCCATTCGGCAAAGAACCATCGTGAAGCGTGGCGCCCGAACGATGAGCGGCACGCTCATGCTCCTGGCGCTCGCGGGCCCGGGCTTCGCCGTGCCCCTGCCCGTCCCGAGGCCGAGCGACCCCGAACCCGTCGGCATCATCGCCGACGTTCCCCTGCCCGTACCGCGACCCGAAGACAACGGACCGTTTCTGCCGCCGCGTGTCCCCGAAGCCTTCGGGCCGTTTCTGCCCGCCGCGCGCCCCGCCGAGGCTTTCGGCCCCTTCCTGCCGCCTCTATCGCCACCGCGCCAGAGCGAAGAGGCAGGACCGCCGGCCCCGGCAACGCCGCCTGCCCCACCGAGCCCGCCCGAACCCGATCTCACCTGCGAGCCGCTGATGGCCAGCGGCAAGGTCGTGGCGCAGGCGGCGCCTCCCATCCCCGATGCCGAGGGTTGCGGCATTGCGGCTCCGCTGTCGCTTCAGGCGGTGGTGCTCCGCAACGGCCAGCGCGTCGAGCTTGCCCCGCCTGCGCTGATGCGCTGCGACCTCGCCGACCGTCTGGCCGACTGGCTGCGGGACGACGTCTCTCCCGCCACCGCCTCTGAAGGCGACCTTCTGGGCATCACCGATGCTGCTGCCTACACGTGTCGAAGCCGCAACTGGACTGCCGGCGCCCGCATCTCGGAACATGCGCGCGGCAATGCCATCGACCTCCTAAGCTTCCGGTTCTCCAAGCGCGTCGTCGGCCTCAAGGGTGCGGAAGCCCGCGCCGTGCTGACGATCCTCAAGACGTCGGCCTGCGCGCGGTTTGCGACCGTGCTCGGCCCCGGTTCGGATGCGTTCCACGAGACCGACCTGCACCTCGATCTCGAACATCGCCGCAAGGACTTCAAGCTGTGTCAGTGGGACATGCCGTGACCAAGCGTTCTGACTCGGCACACCGGGGTTCGCCGAGCGTTTAGGGCTTATCAATCGCCGCCCCACAAGGTTGATCCATCGTTCACGACATCGCCGAATTTGTCCCTATCGCGGCGCTTCGACCGAGGATCCTCCATGACCGACGCCACAAACGCTGCCCCGCGGCGCGAAGACGCCCGCGACCTCCAGGCCAAGCTGTACCGCGAGATCGGAGTGTCGGCCGTCGCCGCCGCGCTGATGTTCACTACCAAGCCCGACTCGCTGGTTCGCTCAGCCGCAGTGGACAAGCCGGCCGACAAGGCCCACTTCGCCCGGACTCGCGCCGCCTGATCGACCCGGCCGGCGCTGTTCGGGAAATCAAGGAGACCGTCCTGATCATCTCACGCAGGCAGATCGTGACCGGCGCCGGTGCCCTGGCGCTGGGGTGCGTGGCCTTCGGCGGCTACGCGGTCGGGATCGAGCCCGAGATGACGCCGGCGATCCGTCGCTACACCTTGAACCCGCCGGGCTGGCCGCGAGGCCTGACCATCCGGATCGGCGTCATTGCCGACATCCACGCCTGCGAGCCTTGGATGCCGGCCGCCCGCGTCCGCGCCATCGCGGACCAGTGCAATGCTCTTCAGCCGGACCTGATCCTGCTGCTCGGCGACTTCAACGCCGGCCACCGCCTCGTCTCGGGACCCGTCATGCCGGGCGCCTGGGCCGAGGCGCTGTCGGTGCTCCGTGCCCCGCTCGGCACTTACGCCATCCTCGGCAACCACGATTGGTGGCACGGGCCGGTGCCGGGCATGAAGGGCGGCCCAGAGGAGGTGCGCAAGGCGCTGCGCTCGATCGGTGTCCGCGTCATCGAGAACGAATCGATTCTCGTCGACCGGGGCGGCCGACGCTTCTGGTTGTCGGGCCTCGCCGATCAACTCGCCTATCCGATGGCGGCCCGCGGCCATAAGGGCGCCGACGATCTCGCCGGAACGCTGAAGCAGGTGCGCGACGACGCCCCCGTCATCATGCTGGCGCACGAACCCTACGCCTTTGCCCGGATGCCGGACCGGGTGTCGCTGACCCTGTCGGGGCACACGCACGGCGGGCAGATCGTGGTGCCCGGTGTCGGTCCGATCATCACACCGTCGCGTCGCTACAATTATGGGCATATCGTCGAGGATGGGAGACACCTCATCGTCTCGGGCGGCCTCGGCGAGTCGGTCCTGCCGGCCAGGTTCGGCGTGCCGCCCGAACTCCTCGACATCACGCTCGGCGACGCCAGCCCGACGGCGTAAGTCGGCGCGAGGGAGGTGCTGCCGGCAGGAAAGGCTCTGCCAGCGCGGCGCGACCCATCACATGACGACGACTTTGGATCCGACCTTGGCGCGGTTGTAGAGGTCGATCACGTCGATATCGCGCATGCGGATACAGCCCGACGACGCGTCGTGACCGATTTCGGTCGGCTCGTTGGTGCCGTGAATGCGATAAAGCGTGTCGTGGCCCTTGGCGTCGTAGAGGTAGAGCGCGCGGGCGCCGAGCGGGTTCTCGGGGCCGCCCGGCATGCCGCCTTCCGCCACCACGGGCTTCAGATGCGGCCAGCGCTTCACCATGTCGGCCGGCGGCATCCACCGCGGCCATTCGGCCATGCGCCGGATCGTGGCGGTTCCCGTCCAGCCGTAGGCTTCGGCACCGGTCGCCACGCCATAGCGCACCGCCTTGCCGTTGCCGAGCACGTAATAGAGCAGCTTGTCCTTGGTATTGACCACGATAGTGCCGGGCGGCTGGCCTGTCGGATCCTCGACCTCGTAGCGGTCGAAATTGCGGCCCATGTCGGCTGTCGGGACCTGCGAGATGAAGTCCTTGTCGCGCGCCGAGAGGACCGGATCGGGCGTCGATTTATACTCGCAACCCGAGACCGCCAGGGCGCCCGCCAGCAACACTACCGCCCGCCAAGCCTGCCGCATTGACCCTGTTCCTCGCCGCCCCAGATCCATCGTCGATAGCTACCATGCAATGCTGGGGTAAACGAGCCATTGTCACACATTTGCCGCATCCGTGACGCCTGCACCACAGGGCAGCGCTCCGGCTGCGCCAGGAGCTTCCATTCGTGACCACGCTGCTGATCGGCCACGAAGCCGGGCTCTCTCATGACATGGGCGAAGGACATCCGGAGCGACCCGACCGCCTGCGGGCCGTCTCCGCGGCTCTGTCGACCGAGACCTTCGCGACCCTCAGCCGCCTGGAAGCTCCGGAAGCCTCGCGAGAGGCTCTGCTGCGGGTTCATCCCGAGCCTTATGTCGATGCGCTCCTGTCGGCGCGTCCGGCCGAAGGACAGTTGCTCCGCATCGACGCCGATACGGCCATCAGCAGCGGCACGATGTCGGCCGTGCTGCGAGGCGCCGGCGGTGCCGTGCTGGCCGTCGACGAGGTCATGACCAAGCGGGCCCATAACGCCTTCGTGGCGATGCGGCCGCCCGGGCACCATGCCGAGCGAGCGACCGCCATGGGATTCTGTTTCTTTAACAATGCCGCAGTGGCGGCCCGGCACGCCCGCGCCGCTCATGGCGCAGGGCGGGTCGCGATCCTCGACTGGGACGTCCACCACGGCAACGGCACGCAGGACATCTTCTGGGACGACCCGAACGTCCTCTATGCCTCGACCCATCAGATGCCGCTGTTTCCCGGCACGGGCGCGCGCGGCGAGCGCGGCGATCACGATACGATCGTCAACGCGCCCCTCCACGCCGGCGACGGCAGCACGGCCTTCCGTTCAGCGCTCGACGACCTGATCCTGCCGCGCATCGTGGCCTTCCGACCCGATCTCATCATCGTGTCGGCCGGTTTCGACGCGCACCGGCGCGACCCTCTCGGCCAGATCGAACTCGACGAGCAGGACTTCGCCTGGGCGACGCGCCGGGTTCTCGATGTCGCGCAGGCTTCCGCGGGCGGCCGGGTCGTCTCGCTGCTCGAGGGTGGCTACGACCTGCAGGGCCTCTCGCAATCAGTCGCCGCCCATGTTGCGGCGCTGATGGGCTCAGCCTGACTTAGGCTCGGATGTCGGCAGCGAGGCCGCCATCTCGGAGATGGCGGCGAACATCGCGTCGGCCTGCCGAGGATCCAACGGCGCGAACCCGAGCGAACGGCAGACCTGGATCCCGATCGTGGCGAAGAGCAGGGCCGAGGCACGATCGGGTTCCGCCGTGCCGTCACGCACCTCGTCGAAGATCTCGCTGAACATGGTCTGAAACGCGGCCATGGACTCCGAATGTTCGACGGCCGCCACCAGTACCGGCCGCGAGAAATGGTCGTCGCCGCCGTAGGTCGTCCGGGCATGGTCGACCATGCCCTGCAGGATGGAATGCGGCTCGCCGGCGCGGAGCTGCTGCGCCGCTTCCACGTCGGCCTGAAGAGTCTTCAGCTTGCGCAGAGCGATGGCGGAGACCAGGGCCTCCTTCGAGCGGAAATGATGCAGCACCCCGCCCTTGCTGACGCCGGCTTCCTGGGACACCCGATCCATCGTGAGGCTGCCGACGCCATCCCGTGTCATCAAAGTCTGGGCCGCGTCGAGAACCTTGTCGATCGTAACCACACTCCGGGCCTGAAGCGG
>JAYVMK010000505.1:0-4138 GCA_043758995.1 Lichenibacterium sp.
CGTTAAGCCCGACAGGCTGCTAGCGGCGAGAATGTTGGAAAGACGCAGAGCGCCCCGCTCGTCAACGACACGCAGCCCTTCTACGGCTCGCAGTTCGACACGACAGCAGCGGGGCGCCAGCCCGCAGGCCCGCACGACGGCTACAAGAATTCCAACATCGCTGGCAACCAGACCTATGCTTCGGTGCCGCTGACGATGGCGGGCCGCAACGCCGCTCGTGTCGCCTCGGGAGACTACAATCCCGAATTCGACCTGGCAGACGTCAAGCAGGACATTCCGTTCATCGCGTCGCGGGGTGGTGCGCCGGTCTCCTGGCGTTGGTATCAGGAAGGCTACGATCACGAGCCGACCGACCCGCAAGGCAGTACCACCCACGACAGCTACGTCAGCCACCACCAGCGTCCGCAGTACTTCGGCTATCTCGCCAACAACCCCGATATGAACAAGAACATGAAGGGGCTCGGAGATTTCTTCTCCGATGTGAAAGGCGGCAAACTGCCGCTGGATGGTGGAGTTTCTACATCCGCGGCGGATTCTCGGCGATCTCGGGTGAGCAGCCGCCGATCCAGAACCCCGCCTACCCGAACCCGGCCGGTCTCAGCCCGATGGAGCGCGCCACCATCGCGTCGAACAAGGGCGGCGACGATGATCATCCGGGCTATTCAGACCGGCAACTCAGCGAAGCCATGGCGGCGCGGGTCATCAACGCCGTTGCCTCCAACGCGGCGATCTGGGCGCAGTCGGCCATCGTGATCACCTACGACGAGTCGGACGGGTTCTACGACCATGTGCCACCCCGCATTTTGTCCTACGGACCCGACCAGTTGCCGCTGGCGCGCGGCATTCGGGTACCGATGATCGTGGTGTCGCCCTACGCCCGCGCCCATGCGGTCTCCCATGCCGAGGGTGACCACAATGCCGTGATCGAAACGTTGAACGCCATCTACGACCTGCCGCCTCTCGCATCTCTCCCCGACGAGGCTCAGGCCCTGATCGCCGGCGAGGACGCGAGATTCAATGGCCCGAATGGCTTTGTGCAGCACCATCTCGGACCTCGCGACATCAACACGCCCGAGACCGACGACCTCCTCTCGGCATTCGAGCCAAAACGTCTGACGGGCGAGCTTCCTCCGTTGCCGGCGTCCTATGCCGCGATCCCAGAGGCCGTGGTGGAGCATCTGCCACACTATGACGGCAAAGGCTGCCAGGCGATCGGCGTCCTTCCGGAAGACCAGCGCCAGGGCATCTCAACCGTGGTCCCGGAAGGCTTCAACACGCTGCCCATCACGTTTCCGGCCTACAACAGGTGAAACGACCTTTATGCGGCCGATCCTCCGGCCGTGCGGTGCGCTTGGTCCTTTTGACGGGAGGCATGACGCTCACTGCCTGGCTTCTCACGCCTAACCTCGCGGTAGCGGGCCCTGTTCTCGACCGGGTCCGCGCCACTGATACGGTCAGCTGTGGCGCCCAGGAAAGGCCGGGTTTCGCCGAAGCGGACGAGGAGGGCGGCACAGCCCACGGCCTCGCGGTCGATCTATGCCGCGCCGTCACAGTAGCGGTGTTGGGTCCGGCCGGCCGGATCAGCTTCACGATCATCGACTCCGTCCGGCATTTCGACGATGTCCGCGCAGGCAAGCTCGACTTAGTGTTCCTGACGTCCGGCACGATCGAAGCCGAGCACCTCGCCGGTAGGCTGCTCATCGGTGAGCCGGCCTTCATCGAAACCGAGTCCGTCATGGTGCCGGAAAACTCGACGGTGCGGACGACCCGCGATCTGGCCGGCGCCAGTGTGTGCTTCATGATCGGGACCGGAGCGCAACGCGCACTCGAAGCCGTGTTGGAGCGTGAGCGTATTCCGGTGAAGCGACTGGGTTTTGGGGAGGACGTCGAGCTACGAGACGCCTTCAACGTCGGCCGCTGCACCGCGGCGGCGGGCGACGCCACCTTCCTGGCCGAGGTTCGGCAGGACGGCGGTGTCCACAGGCTGAAAAGTCGTCTGCTCGACGAACCGCTGGCGCTCGACCCCGTCTTCCTGGAGACCGGGATTGATGATCCACTCTGGTCGGCAATGACGGGCTGGGTTCTCGACACCTTGAAGCTCGGCTCCGTGCAGCCGTCCGGCTGGACCGGCATCGGACCAGTCCCGCTGACCGCCGCTGCCACGCCGCTCGGCTTTCGCAAGGGCTGGTACGGCGAGGCCGTCAAGGCCACCGGAACCTATGCCGAGCTTTGGACCCGCAATCTTGGCGACGGCTCGAAACTCAAGCTGGCGCCCGGCCCTAACCAGCCCTGGCCGTCCGGCTTGTGGGTGGTGCCGGCCTCACCTTGATCGACCGACCGTCATGATAGATTGCTCGCCTTAGCGAAGGATGCCACAGCCGGATGGGCGGCAAGAGGGTGAGACCGGAAGGGACTGATCGCCGAGGGTGCGCGGCATAGAGCTTGGGCATTGCCGGAACACTCGACGCAAAGCCAGCGCCGCCGGTAACAAGCTCTGCAAAGGTCTATAGACAGACAGAAACGTTATATCATAGCATCACCTATCGAAGGACGCTTGGCTGGCTTACCCGACCGGGTGAGGGTCGGCGGATTAGATGGGGACAACCATGACGCATCGCCCAACGACCCTCCTCGCAGGAGCCTTCGCTCTACTCGCAACGTTGCCGGCTTCCGCTGCCGGAATCAGCGTCGTGGCGGCGGAAAATTTCTACGGCGACCTTGCCAAGCAGGTCGGCGGCAAGGCCGTCACTGTGATGAGCATATTATCCAATCCGGATCAGGATCCGCATCTCTTCGAGGCCGACCCGTCGACGGCACGTGCGCTCAAGTCCGCCAAGGTGGTGATCCGCAACGGCGTCGACTACGATCCTTGGATGGAAAAGCTGCTAGCGGCCGATGCTTCGCCGGGGCGTTCAGAGATCGTCGCGGCCGACCTGATGGGGCGCAAAACTGGCGATAACCCGCACCTCTGGTATGATCCCAAGACCATGCAGACCGTTGCGGGTGCGATGGCGGAACAGTTCGCGGCTGCGGACCCTGCCGCCAAAGCCGAATTCAAAAAGAACGCTGATGCTTTCGACGCTTCACTGAAGCCTTTGGATGCTAAAATCGCAGCTATGAAGGCCAAGTATGCCGGCACGCCGGTCACAGCTTCGGAACCTGTGTTCGGGCTCATGGCGGAGTTGATTGGCCTCGACGTTCACAATAAGGCCTTTCAGTTGGCCGTCATGAACAACACCGAACCGGCAGCTTCCGACGTTGCGGCTTTCGAGGACGACCTTAAGGACCATAAGGTCAAGGTCATGATCTACAATGCGCAGGCGGACGATCAGGCCGTCAAGCGTTTGGTAGAACTCGCCAAGACCTCAAAGATCCCGATTGTCGGTGTTAGCGAGACCGAGCCGGCCGGAAAAACATACCAAGCTTGGATGCTCGGCCAACTCGATGCGCTCGACAAGGCGCTGTCGGGTCAGGGTTCTTGAGCCTCGTCGTTTTCGATCGCGTCACACTGGAGCTGGCTGGGCGCACGATCCTTTCCCAGGCCTCTTTCGAGATCGAGGCTGGCGAGTTCGTAGGTCTGCTCGGTCCCAACGGCGCGGGTAAGACGACTTTGATGCGCGCCATCCTCGGCCTGATCCCACCGCGCGAGGGCACCATCCTCGTGTCAGGCCGTCCTCCAGGCCCCGGCAGCGGCATTATCGGATACATGCCTCAACTGCGAGCCCAGACCGACCTTAGGTGGACGGGATGGGATCTCGTGTTCGGCGCCGTGGACGGTCATCGCTGGGGTCTGCCGCGCCACACTCAGAAGGCCCGCGAGGAGGTCGCCTGGGCACTCGACATGGTCGATGCTGCGGCTATCGCTCACCGCCCCCTAGGCGAGCTCTCAGGCGGCGAACGCCAACGCCTCCTCCTGTCCCAGGCGCTGCTTGGTCGTCCGAAGTTGCTGTTGCTGGACGAGCCCCTGATCAGCTTGGATCCTTCACACCAACGCGGCACGGTCGAACTCGCCGCCCGCTTGCGCGACGAACTCGGGATTGCCGTTCTCTTCAGCGCTCATGAGTTAAACCCTCTGCTGAATGCCATCGATCGCGTTCTCTATGTCGGTGCCGGGCGGGCCGTCCTGGGGTCGGTCAGC
>JAYVMK010000506.1:0-10426 GCA_043758995.1 Lichenibacterium sp.
CCCGCGTCGGCGACACGATCACCGACGAGCGCAAGCCGACCGAAACCGCCCTGCCCGGCTTCAAGCCCGCTCAGCCCGTGGTGTTCTGCGGTCTGTTCCCGGTCGATGCCGCGGATTTCGACGATCTGCGCGCCGCCATGGGCCGTCTCCGGCTCAACGACGCCAGCTTCTCCTTCGAAATGGAGAGTTCGGCGGCGCTGGGCTTCGGCTTCCGCTGCGGCTTCCTCGGCCTGCTGCATCTCGAGATCATCCAGGAGCGGCTCGAGCGCGAGTTCAACCTCGACCTCATCGCGACTGCGCCCTCGGTGGTCTACGAAATCGCGCTGCGCGACGGCACCGCGATCGACCTGCACAATCCGGCCGACATGCCCGATGTGATGAAGATCGAGGAGATCCGCGAGCCCTGGATCCAGGCCAAGATCCTCACGCCGGATGAATATCTCGGCGGCATTCTCAAGCTCTGCCAGGACCGCCGCGGCGTCCAGACCGATCTGAGCTATGTCGGATCGCGCGCCATGCTGACCTACGAACTGCCGCTGAACGAAGTGGTGTTCGACTTCTACGACCGGCTGAAGTCGATTTCGAAAGGCTATGCCTCCTTCGACTATCACATCACCGACTACAAGGTCGGCGACCTCGTGAAGATGCAGGTCCTGGTCAACGCCGAGCCGGTCGACGCGCTCTCCATGCTGGTGCATCGCGACAGGGCCGAGATGCGCGGCCGCGCCATGGTGGACAAGCTGAAGGACCTCATCCCGCAGCACATGTTCCAGATCCCCGTCCAGGCGGCGATCGGCGGCAAGATCATCGCCCGCGAGACCATCCGGGCGCTGCGCAAGGACGTCACGGCCAAGTGCTACGGCGGCGACGTCACCCGCAAGCGCAAGCTGCTGGAGAAGCAGAAGGCCGGCAAGAAGAAGATGCGCCAGTTCGGCAAGGTGGAGATCCCACAGGAGGCCTTCATCGCCGCGCTGAAGATGGATGCCTGAGTGCGGGACGGATGCGACGGGGCGCCGGGGATGGACGGTTAAGCTTCTGTTGATAGATTGACCATGGAACGGCGTCGCGCGGCATGCCGGATGGATCCCAGGCGATGAAAGCTTCCGCTGCCTCTTTGATGATCTGCGCCTCGCTGGCTCTGGTGCCGGCCGGCGCGTCATTGGCCGCTCCGGTCCAGGCGGCCGCCAAGGCCGGCATCGCCTGCGAAAGCTTCATGAAGGATTTTCCGGGCGACATGCCCGGCAATCGCGTCTCCTTCGAACGGCCCCTCACCATCGCGCGAGGCTTCGGCGACATGATGAGCGGCGTCGACGTCCGCGTCCTGTCGAGCGACACCAAGGTGGACGGCACGCTGAAATGCCGCGACGACACGTTCCTGCGCTTCGAACTCCGCGCGACGCTGCCGGCCGATGCCAAGATTCTCGCCGACCTCGAGAAATTCGAACAGGCGGCGCTGATGGCGGGCTTTCACTGGGATCGCGCCAAGGCGCAGACGGTGGTCAAGGCCATGACGTCGGACGCCGATGAATATTACCGCGCTTCGGTGCAGCGCGGCGATCTCTACAATTCCGGCAAGGTCGAATACCATCAGGCCGACCGCATCGACCTCGGCCTGATCTGGACCGCGACCGACCATACGTTCGTGATCTCGAGCCAGAGCGACGAGTAGAGACGTAGCCAGAACGAAGAGTTGACGTCGCGGGCCGATGAAAGCTCGACGGCCAATATGACGGAAAGAGGTCGATCTCCGATCGTCAGCTTCAATGTTCTACTGACCGGTCTGGTCCTGCTGGTGGTTGCTCACGAATGCAGCGGTCTGCCGACGCAAGCCCGTCTCGCACTTCGGTTCCTAGCTGGATTTTTCGTCTGTTCGATCGTGGCGGGCTGCGTCAGTCCGGCACTGGCACGCTGGAGGTTTCAAGCTGACAGGTCGTCTTCGAGCGCTGGATGATCGCTGCCATCACTGAGTTTCGATGAAGGACCTCACGCAGCCACGTCACCCAAGAGCTGACTGAGCGGCCGAGGGGCTCGCACGGCGCGCTCCAGATCCAGGTCGGCTTCGATGTCGTCGAGATGCTGCGTCATGAGGGCGACGGCGGCAGGACCGTCTCTGTCGCGCATGGCATTGATCAGGAGCGCGTGGTCGTGGTCGCCGCAATCCGAGCGGCCCCGATGTCCATAGAGCGCGATGACCAGCGACGACCGCGCGACGAGATCTGCCAAGAGCCCGGCCAGTACGGTTTGCCGCGCCATGGCGGCGATGTCGATGTGGAACTGTCCCGAGAGACGGATGGCGCGACCACGGTCGCCGCGGGCCAGCGCGGCGCGGCCTTCGGCCATCGTCGCGGCCAAAGTTGCAAGGTCTTCGGCCGCGGCTCCGATGGCGGCACGCGCCGTCGTGGCGGCTTCGATCACCCGTCGCGCCTCGAAGAGATCGCGAGCTTCTTGTGGGCCGGGCGACGCCACCGAGGCTCCGCGGTTGCGGGCCAGGACGACGATCCCGTCCTGCGCCAGGGCGCGTAGCGCATTGCGGACGAGCGTGCGGCTGACCGCGAAATGAGCGGCCAACTGATCTTCGGGAAGCTTGGTCCCGGGCGGTAGCCGCTGTTCCACGACGGCGCGCAGAATGGCGTCGCGGATTGCCGAAACGCGATCCGCCTCTTCGCCCGATGCTCGAGCCGGCCTCGGCTCTGCTGTGGCACCGATCCTTCGTTCTAGACCCAACCCCACCCCCCGCTTGGCCGCTCGCGATAGGAGCGCGCCTTCGACCGGAAAGCAGGTTTCACGCCGCGCCCCTCCGCAGTGGGCCCACCAGTGTCACACCTGTCACAGACGGTAAGGACTCTTCCCCGTCCCCACCGCGGAGAAGATGGCGCAAAGCGCCCGGGCTTCGGGATGTGTGAACCCGGTAGCCACAAGGGAGAAGGGGCGCGGCCCTCAGAGCACGTGGCTGACGACTGTGTACGATTTGCGCGCGCTTTGGGCACAGTTTTCAAATCCGATCGGATCCGCCCGGGTTTTAGGCGGCATGAAGCTGCCGCGGATGGTCCCGCAGCCGATCCGCGCTGGCACGCGGGTTGCTTTCGTTATTGCAGCGATGGAACGGCACGGTGCGATGCGAAAACCCGATCTCGAGTTGATCCACCTGACCAAGCGCTACGGCGACACGGTCGCAGTGGACGCGATCGATCTCAAGATCGAGGCGGGTTCCTACTGCTGCCTGCTCGGCCCCTCGGGCTGCGGCAAGACCTCGACTCTGCGCATGATTGCCGGCCACGAGACGGCGAGCGAGGGCGACATCGTCTTCGGGCCGTCGAACATCACCGACCTGCCGCCGGCACGGCGGGGCACCGCGATGATGTTCCAGAGCTACGCGCTCTTTCCCCATCTCTCCTGCATCGACAATGTTGCTTTCTCCCTGAAGATGAAGGGCGTCGACAAGGCGGCGCGCCGGGCGCAGGCGCGCACGATTCTGGACCTCGTCGCCATGGGGCAATATGGCGAACGCCTTCCGGCGCAGCTGTCCGGCGGCCAGCAGCAGCGCGTGGCGCTGGCCCGCGCGCTCATCACCGAGCCGCAGATCGTGCTGCTCGACGAGCCGCTCTCGGCGCTGGACCCGTTCCTGCGCACAAAGATGCGAGTGGAGCTCAAGTCGCTGCAGCGCCGCCTCGGCATCATCTTCGTCCACGTCACTCATAGTCAGGACGAGGCGATGGCGCTGGCCGATCTCGCCGTCATCATGAAGGACGGGCGGATCGAACAGGCGGGGTCCCCGCGCGAGCTCTTCAATGCCCCGCGCACTGCCTTCGTGGCGAAGTTCATCGGTGGCCATAACGTGCTCGAAGGTGCCGGAGGCGCCTTCGCGGTGCGGGCCGATCGACTGCACTTGAGCCGCCCCCCCGCCGTTCGGCCTCTCACCACCCCGGCCGCCAATCTTCAGGCCGTGGTGCGCAGCGTGGAATACCAGGGCACCTTCGTCCAGCTCACGCTCGATGGCGCCGGATCCGAGATCACCGCCACGCTCGACGAGCCGACCTTCGACGCCACGCCTTTCCAACCCGGCGATGCCGTCGCGGTGTCGTGGAGCGAAGCCGACGTCCACCGGCTCGCCAGCGCGGCGTGACGCCAATCCCTCATCCCACAGGAGAACCTCGACCGTGACACAGGACATCAAGCCGACCGTGAAACTGTCCCGCCGCACCCTGCTCCAGGGCTCGGCCGCCGTGGCGGGCGTCGCGGCGGGTACGGGCGCCATCACGGGTTTCCCGGCCGTCTGGGCCGCCGACACCAAGGTACTGCGCTACCTCGGCACGGCGGTGAATCAGTCCGCCGACATCGCCAAGAAGGTGAAGGAGGATACCGGCATCACCATCGAATATGTGGCGGTGACCACCGACGACGTCACTAAGCGGGTCATCACCCAGCCGAACTCCTACGACATCGTCGATACCGAATATTTCGCGCTGAAGAAGCTCGTGCCGTCCGGCAACCTCAAGGCCATGAACGGTAAGAGGATCAAGGAATACGGCAACATCACCCCGGTGATCACCAAGTGTGAACTCGCCGACGGCACCAAGATCGGCGACCAGGGCACCGCGCCCAAGAAGGTGATGTTCGTCGAGGGCGAGCATTCGACGAAGTTCTCGCCCGGCATGACCGAATGGGCGACGCTGATCCCGACCACCTACAATGCCGACACGCTCGGTATCCGCCCCGACCTGATCAAGCGCCCGATCACGAGCTGGGCCGAACTGCTGAACCCAGAGTTCAAGGGCAAGGCCGCCCTGCTGAACATTCCCTCGATCGGCATCATGGATGCCGCAATGGTGGTCGAGGCCACGGGTCAGCATAAGTATGCCGACAAGGGAAACATGACGAAGGCCGAGATCGACCTGACCATGAAGGTCCTGACCGACGCCAAGAAGAGCGGCCAGTTCCGCGCCTTCTGGAAGGACTTCAACGAATCCGTCAACCTCATGGCCTCTGGCGAGACCGTCATCCAGTCGATGTGGTCGCCGGCCGTCACGGCCGTGAAGTCGAAGGGCATCGCCTGCACCTTCCAGCCCCTGAAGGAGGGCTATCGCTCCTGGGCCTCGGGCTTCGCAGTCTCGAAGAGCGTCTCCGGCCCGAAGGAGGACGTGGCCTACGAATTCGTCAACTGGTTCCTGTCCGGCTGGGCCGGCGCCTATCTCAATCGCCAGGGCTATTATTCCGCCGTCCTGCCGACCGCCAAGGCCGCCATGGAGCCCTACGAGTGGGCCTATTGGATGGAGGGCAAGCCCGCCGAGAAGGACATCCACGCGCCCGACGGCACGCTGCTCGACAAGGCCGGTGGGGTGCGCGACGGCGGTTCCTTCGAAGCCCGCATGGGCAAAGTGGCCTGCTGGAACGCCATCATGGACGAGAACGACTACATGGTCCGCAAGTGGAACGAGTTCATCGCCGCATGACCGATCTCGCCCGACCGACCGACGCCGGCGCCGTGGAGGCGCCGGTTCATGCCGCGCGGCCGAAGCTTCGGACCGGTTGGGCGCCCCCGGCCTGGCTGCAGGCTCTACCGATGGGCCTCGTCTTCACATTGTTCTTCGTCCTGCCGCTCGCCCTCGTGGTGATGGTGAGCTTCTGGGACTACAACGACTACGAAATCCTGCCGAGCTTCACGCTCCGATCCTATACCGAGACCTTCGAGGGCTGTTACGATCAGCTTCCCGGCCTCTGCACCATCTTCAAGACCTATCTCACGACGGCGGAGCTGTGTTTCACGGTCTGGCTCCTGACGCTGGTGATCGGTTTCACCATCTCGTACTTCCTGGCCTTCCACATTCGCTCGCTGACGATGCAGATCGTGCTGGCGCTGCTCTGCACCATCCCGTTCTGGACCTCCAACGTCATCCGCATGATTTCCTGGGTGCCCTTGCTCGGGCGCAACGGCCTCGTCAATCAGGCGCTCGTCCATGCCGGGGTGGTCGATACGCCGGTCGAATGGCTGCTCTACTCGCGCTTCTCGGTGGTGCTGGCCTTCGTGCACCTCTTCACCTTCTTCATGGTGATCCCGATCTTCAATTCCATGGTGCGCATCGACAAACGCCTGATCGAGGCCGCCTATGACGCGGGCGCCACGGGATGGCAGACGATGTGGAATGTCGTCGTGCCGCTGTGCAAGCCCGGTATCGTTATCGGGTCCATCTTCGTCGTCACCATCGTGATGGGCGACTTCGTCACAGTCGGCGTGATGGGGGGCGAGCAGATCGCCTCGGCGGGCAAGATCATCGAGACCCGGCTCAACGCCCTGCAGTTCCCGCCGGCCGCCGCCAATGCCGTGATCCTGCTGGCGGCGACGCTGGTCATCATCACCGCCCTGACCAAGGTCGTCGACATCCGCAAGGAGCTTTGATCATGCGGGAGGGACGCTCGCTCGCCTTCTATCTGCTGGCCGGCTTCTTCGGCCTGTACGTGCTGTTCCTCTACGGCCCGATGATCGTCATCTTCATCCTGTCCTTCCAGGGTGACCAGGGCGGCATGACCTTCCCCATGGCGGGGTATTCGACCCATTGGTTCTCGAAGCTTTGGGAGGGCGGCGGCATCGTCGATATCGGGGCCGCCTTCTGGCGCTCGCTCGAACTCGGCCTCGTTGTGACGCTCCTGACCGTGATCTTCTCGACCCTGGCGGGGCTCGCCTTCCGGCGCCGCTTCCGCGGCCAGGCCGTCCTGTTCTACGTCGCCATCGCGAGCCTCATCGTGCCGTCGATCGTGACTTCGCTCGGCATCGCGCTACTGTTCCGCCTGATCGACATGGCCGTGAAGGCGGGGCCGGACTGGATGAGCGGCACCTACACGACGGCGCTCGGCCTGTTCACCTCGGGCCTCGCCGCCCACCTGACGTGGACGCTGCCCTTCGGCCTGCTGATCATGTTCGCCATCTTCAACCGGTTCGACGGCCGGCTCGAGGAAGCCGCCCGCGATCTCGGCGCTACGCCCTGGCAGAGCTTTCGCCATGTCGTGCTGCCGTTGATCCTGCCGGCGCTGGTCGGCGTGGCCTTGTTCGGCTTCACGCTCTCCTGGGACGAGATCGCCCGCTCCAGCCAGGCCATCGGCTCCGACAATACGCTGCCCCTGCAGCTTCAAGCGCTGACCACCACGGTCACCACTCCGATGATCTACGCGCTCGGCACCACCACGACGGGGGTCAGCTTCGTGGTGATCGCCCTGGCACTGCTCGGCATCGCCCTGCTCCGCGCCCGCCAGAACCGACACGGGTCCGACGCCGGCAAGGCGTGAGGCGGGTTGAGAGGGCGGCGACACCGCCAAATCGCGTTCCCCATCCGTCACGGCGAGCGCAGCGAAGCCAGCCAGAGCGCGCCGTCTGCCAGCATCGCCTCCTTTTGTCCTGGTGGCGGCTGGCGCCGGCGAGCGTAGTGACACACCTCGTGAGTCTCAGGCGTCCCGCACGTCGGCCTCGATCAGCGCGCGCAACTCCGGCGTCACCTCCGGCCTGACGCCGAACCAGTGCTCGAAGCCCGGCACGGCTTGATGCAGCAGCATGCCGAGCCCGCCGACAGTTCGCAGCCCGCGGGCTCGCGCGGCGGCGAGCAACGGGGTCTCCAGCGGCGAATAGACGATATCGGACACAAGGGCGTCGCGCTTCAACGCGTCGAGCTTGATGTCCAGCGGTGGCTGGCCCTCCATGCCGAGGCTGGTCGTGTTGACGACGAGGTCGGCGGTGCGGAGAAGCTGGGGCAGTTCCTCCCAGGCATAGGCCCAGACCCCCTCCTCGTGCTCCTCGGCGATGTCGACGGCCCGCATGAAGCTGCGATTGGCGAGAGCGACGTCGAACCCGCGTTCGGTCAGACCGTGGATCACGGCGCGCGCGGCACCCCCGGCGCCGAGCACGACCGCGGATCCTCCAGCGGTGTCCCAGCCCGGTGCGTCCTGGTCGAGGTTCGCCAGAAAACCGAGCGCGTCGGTATTGCCGGCGATGAGTTGGTCGTCGTCGAACCAGAGCGTATTGGCGGCGCCGATCGCGTCGGCGGCCTCGTCGACGGCCGCGGCGAGTTCCAGGACGCGCGCCTTGTGGGGCACCGTGACGTTCCCGCCGACGAAGCCGTTAGCCCGAAGCGAGCCGATGAAGGCGTCGAGGTCTTCGGGCGCGACATCGATCTTCTCGTAGGATCCCGCGAGCCCATGGACCTTCAGCCAGTGGCCGTGGATCAGAGGCGAACGGGAATGTGCGATCGGATGGCCGATCACGAAGGCGCGAGGCCCCGAGGCGTTTGGCTGAGTGCTCATGCCTCAGGCGGTAAGCACGTCCCTGTAGATCTCGGCAAGCGGAATGGTGAGGTCGAGGGCCGAAAGGTCAAGCGTGGCGTCGAGCCCCTCGATGAGACGCTGCTGAAACCACGCCTCGCCGGCGCGGTCGAAGACTTCGATCACGGGCTTGTCGCGTTCGATGAGCACGTAGTGCTGCAATGACGGCAGCTTCTGATAGATGCGCCATTTCTCGACGCGGTCGCGCCCCACGCTGCCATCCGAGAGAACTTCGACAAGGACTGTTGGACGGCTGAGCGACGAAGCGCCAGGCGCCAGGGCTCCGCAGTAAACGATCACGTCGGGCAACAATGAGGAGTCGAGATCGGACTCTTTCAAGCGAAACGACTCGGTCAGAGTTCGACAGGACGAGCCTGACGCCCGCAGCCGGTCGCGCAACGCTCCAGACACGTTCTGAATGATGTAATTGTGCTCCCACCGGGCGCCCGTCATCATCTTGACGACGCGGCCGCCGATCAGCTCCCACTTCTCGTCGCGGGGCTTGTCGGGGAGGAGTTCCTCGAAATCGTCGAGGCTCATGTAATCGTAGCGGTCGTCCAGGCGTGACATCGGCGTAGCCCTCTGCCCGCGCGGGGCCTGTCGCTTTTCGCGCTGTCGCATTCTATCACATGGGCTCGAAACGCGACACATCGGACACTGCTTGCCCCCGCCTCCCCGCCGCCTCATCACTCCAGAAAAGCGCGACGACGACACGGAGACCACTGTCCGTCCGCAGTCGCTCGTCGACTTCACCGGCCAGGAGGCGGCGCGCAAGAACCTCGGCGTCTTCATCGAGGCGGCGCGGACCCGGGGCGAGGCGCTCGATCACGTGTTGCTGGTCGGCCCCCCGGGCCTTGGCAAGACCACGCTGGCGCAGATCGTAGCGCGCGAACTCGGCGTCAACTTCCGCTCGACCTCGGGGCCGGTCATCGCCAAGGCGGGCGATCTCGCGGCCCAACTGACCGGCCTCGAAGAGCGCGACGTCCTGTTCATCGACGAGATCCACCGGCTGAACCCGGCGGTCGAGGAGATCCTCTATCCCGCCATGGAGGATTTTCAGCTCGATCTGATGATCGGCCAGGGCCCGGCGGCCCGCTCCGTCAAGATCGACCTGTCGAAGTTCACGCTCGTCGGCGCCACGACGCGCGCGGGCCTCCTGACGACGCCACTGCGGGACCGGTTCGGTATCCCGATCCGCCTGCAGTTCTACACTGTGGCCGAACTCGAGCTCATCGTGCGACGCGGCGCGCGGGTGTTCGGCATCGGCATCGCGCCCGACGGCGCCAACGAGATCGCGCGCCGCTCGCGCGGTACGCCGCGCATCGCCGGGCGCCTGCTGCGCCGCGTCCGCGACTTCGCCTTGGTCGACGGGGCCGAGACCATCACCCGCGCCATCGCCGACTCGGCCTTGAAGCTGCTCGACGTCGACGACATCGGGCTCGACGGGATGGATCGGCGCTACCTCGACATCGTGGCGCTGTCGTTCGGCGGAGGCCCTGTCGGGGTCGAGACCATCGCGGCGGCTCTGTCGGAGCCGCGCGACGCCATCGAGGACATCATCGAGCCCTATCTCATCCAACTCGGTTTCTTGCAGCGCACGCCGCGGGGCCGTCTGCTGACCCCCCATGCCTTCCGGCATCTCGGCATTTCCGAGCCCAAGGCGCACAGCGACCAATACGGCCTTTTCGCCGCAGTGCGGGCCGCCGATCCCGAGGCCGACGCTTGAGTGACAGGCTCCACCGCCTGGCGATCCGGGTCTATTACGAGGACACGGATTTCTCGGGCGTGGTGTACCACGCCAATTACCTGCGCTTCCTCGAACGCGGCCGAACCGAGATGCTGCGCGACCTCGGCGTCGACCAGACGGCGCTCTTCTCCGAAGCAGTGCCGCTGGCTTTCGCGGTGACCCGTATGACGATCGACTTTCGTCGCCCGGCGCTGATGGACGATCTCGTCGAGGTGGTGACGAAAGTGGCAGAGGTCGGCGGTGCGTCCCTCACGCTCGACCAAAGGCTGGTGCGCGGCGAGGACCTGCTCGTCGAGGCGGCGGTCAGGGTCGCGGCCGTCTCACGCGGCCGGCCGGTTCGGCTGCCCGCTGCCCTCTCGGCACGGCTCCGCGGAG
>JAYVMK010000507.1:0-7180 GCA_043758995.1 Lichenibacterium sp.
CCGCACCTGCGACCGCCCCGGCGCCCTCGGCCGATAGCAATCCTGTTCGGGTCGTCTATCCGGGCCCGCTCGGTGATATGCCGATCCAGCCCCGCAAGATCACCGCTTCCGTGGCGACCTCGCCGACCGACGCGCCGGCTCAGGCTCCCGCGCCGCAGCCGGTCGTCCCGGCGCCCAGTGCATCCGCCGTCCCGCAAGCCACGGCTGCCCCGGCCGTGGCGACTGCGGAGCCGACTCCGCTCGATGCCGTCAAGCCGGCGCCCACCCCCACCGTCGAGGCGTCCGCCGAGCCCGACACGGCGCCCCCGGCATCCGCTGCCGCCACGGGTCATGGTGTGAACCTGAACAATGCCACAGTGGCGCAACTGAACAGCATGGGGGCCGGTCACATCGGCCAGGCCATCGTGCAGCATCGGCCCTATCACTCTGTCGAAGATCTCATGAAGAAGCGCGTCATTCGCCGCAGCATCTTCGATCAGATCAAGAACCAAGTGGCCGCAGAGTAATCTTTCCATCGTCATTGCGAGCGGAGCGAAGCAACCCAGCCTTCGTGAGCGACTGTGCGGTGGTTGCCTTGCATGTCGTGAGGATGCGGAAAGGGGTTCTGGGTTGCTTCGCTGCGACCGCAATAAAGCAGGATTCGCATCTTCGGCTAGCGCGAAAGCAGGTCCACCAGGACAGCCTCCGCTTGATCCGGCGAGACCGTCGCGAAGGCACTGAGTTGATGGCGGGCGAAAGTCTCCTGCCGCTTGGCATAGGCCCGGGTTTCGGCCTTGCTGCGCTCCACGGCGACGTCGAGCGACAGATCCCCCTCGAGGTGGGCCGACAGGGACGGAACGCCGAGCGCGCGCATCGCCGGCAGCGCCGGATCGAGCCCACGACCGCGCAGGTGTCGCACCTCGTCGAGCGCACCCTGGTCCATCATACGGTCGAAGCGACGATCGATGGCCTCGCGCAGCAGCGCGCGCTCGTGCGCGAGCGTCAATCCAACCACGCCATCGGTCATCGGAAGCAAGGGCGCCGTGCGCCGCGCCTGGAATTCGGCCAGGGGCCGGCCGGTGGCCGCGAAGACCTCCAAGGCGCGGACGATCCGCTGCGGATCGCTGGGGCGAAGGCGCGACGCCGTGAGAGGGTCGACCGCCGCCAACCGCGTGTGAAGGATCTCGGGCCCCACCCCCTCGGCCTCGGCCCGCACCCGAGCGCGGATGTCGTCCGGGACGGCGGGAATGTCGGAAAGGCCCTGGGTCAGCGCCTTGAAGAACAGCCCCGTTCCGCCGACCAGGACCGGCAAGGCACCCTCCGCTCGGACACGGCCAAGCTCCGCCTCGACCTCGGATAACCAGAGGCCGACCGAATAGGCTTCCGCGGCGTCGCGATGGCCATAGAGCCGATGCGGCACGCGGGCGAGGTCGGCGGACTCGGGGCGCCCCGTGAGGATCGCGAGGTCGCGATAGACCGCCATGGAATCGGCATTGATCACGAGCCCGCCGAAACGCTCGGCCGCCCACATCGCCAGGGCGGACTTGCCGCTCGCCGTCGGGCCTGCGATGAGGATCGCACCGCCTCTCCCCACGTGATCCCCCTTGCCGATGCCGCCGTCCCCCGAGCCTTGTGTCGCGACCGTCCTGGCCCGTAAAGGGCTTCGGGAGATCGAGGGGGCGCGCCTCGCGGCGATCCGTGCCGCCCTGCCCGAGGCCGAGAGCCCGATCTGGCTCGATCCCGAGCGTGCGGTCGACATCGGCTTCCGGGCCGACCCGGCCGATCTCGCAATCCTGCGGTCCTCGCTCGACCACGTGATCGGCGGAGCGGCCCTCGACGTGGTGCTGCAGCCGGTGGAGGGCCGGCGCAAGCTGCTGCTGCTGGCCGACATGGATTCGACCATGATCGGGCAGGAATGTATCGACGAACTGGCGGATGTCGCCGGCTTCGGACAGCAGGTCGCCGCCATCACCGAGCGCGCCATGCGGGGCGAGCTGCCCTTCGAGCCGGCCTTGCGCGACCGCGTGGCGCTGCTGCGCGGCCTGCCGGTCTCGACCGTCGACCAAGTCCTTGCGGAGCGCATCACCCTCATGCCCGGTGGTCCCACGCTGGTGCGGACCATGAAGGCGCATGGCGCCTATTGCGCGCTGGTATCGGGCGGCTTCACGCATTTCACCGATGCCGTCGCCGCCCTGATCGGCTTCGACGAGCACCGGTCGAACATTCTGCAGGTCGAGGGCGACCGGCTCGCCGGCACGGTGGCGGAGCCGATCCTGGGGCGCGAGGCCAAGCGCGACCGCCTGCTGGCCCTGCGCGACACGCTGCAGCTCGATCCATCGGCCGTGGTGGCGGTGGGCGACGGCGCCAACGACCTCGCCATGCTGGCCGAAGCCGGGCTGGGCGTGGCCTTCCATGCCAAGCCGGCCGTGGCCGCCGCCGCGCGGGCGCGGATCGATTTCAACGATCTCGACGCCCTTCTTTTCATCCAGGGCTATGCCCGCACGGAGTTCGTCGATTGACCGAAGATGCCGACGGCCCGGAGATCACCGCCTTCACGGTCGGCCCGGACGAGGCCGGGCAGCGGCTCGACAAGCTGCTGGCGCTCCATGCGGCGCGCGAGGAACTGGGCCTGTCGCGCACGCGGCTCCAGGAACTGATCGGCAGCGGCTTCGTACGGGTCGACGGCGCCGTGGCGTCGAGCCCCAACGCCAAGCCCAAGGACGGCGCCCGTATCCTCTTCGAAGTGCCGCCGCCGGTCGACGCCACGCCGATGCCGGAAGACATTCCGCTCAACATCGTGTTCGAGGACGATGATCTCATCGTCATCGACAAGCCGGCCGGGCTCGTGGTGCATCCGGCACCCGGCCATTCCAGCGGCACGCTGGTCAATGCTCTACTGTTCCATTGCGCCGAGGGCCTGTCGGGTATCGGCGGGATCCGTCGTCCCGGCATCGTGCACCGGCTCGACAAGGATACGACGGGGCTGATGGTAGCGGCCAAATCCGAACGCGCCCACCGGGGCCTTGCCGAAATCTTCGCCGACCATGGACGCTCGGGCTCGCTGGTGCGCGAGTATCTCGCCGGCACTTGGACGATGCCCGACCGCAGCTTCGGCACGGTGGACGAGCCGCTCGGCCGTCATCCGCACCAGCGCGAGCGTATGGCGGTGGTGCGGGCCGACAAGGGCCGTCATGCCGTCACGCATTGGTCGGTCGAGGAGAAGTTTCCGCCCGTGGCCACGCTCATGCGCTGCCGGCTGGAGACGGGCCGCACGCATCAGATCCGCGTCCACATGGCCGAGATCGGCCATCCGCTGATCGGCGACATGGTCTATGGCGGCGGCTTCAAGACCAAGGCTTCGGCGCTCGACGACGCCTGCCGCGACGCCATTGCGGCCCTCGGGCGCCAAGCCCTCCATGCGGCCGTGCTCGGCTTCGAACATCCGGCAACCGGCGAGGAGCTGCTCTTCGAGAGCCCGCTCCCGGCCGATATGGCGGCGCTGATGCAGGCACTGCGCAACTACAAGCCGGGATAGCAGGCTCGGTCGCACTCGGTTTGGCCCCCTCCACCACATTTTGCGTGGTGGAGGGGCGGCCGGGCTCGACCTCGCGGGTTTGTGCCCGCTTTAGCTGACTGCGGTTCTACTCGTCGTCCTCGTGGCGGTCGCTCCGGCCACCGGCGAAGACCGACGTGAGGTCGACCTCCTCGTCGTCGTCGTGCTGCGCCTTCGGAGCCCCGAAGACCTCCTCCTCGGTAGCGGCACGGTGACGCGAGGTCGTGGTCTCCGCCGGGGCCAGCGTGGCGCCACGGTCGTCCGCCGTGGCGGGACGGTCCTTGGCGGCCTTGTTGACCTCGAAGTCGAGGTCGATCTGCGAGCAGAGCGCCAGCGTCACGGGATCCATCGGGGTCAGCGTGCTGGAATTCCAATGCGTGCGGTCGCGGATGGCCTGCAGCGTCGTCTTGGTGGTGCCGACGAGACGCATGATCTGCGCGTCCTTCAGCTCCGGATGGTTGCGGACGAGCCACAGGATGGCGTTGGGCCGATCCTGGCGGCGCGACAGCGGCGTGTAACGGGCGCCGCGCGTCTTCTTCGGGGGCGGCAGCCGGACCTTCGGCGGCGCGATGCGCAGATGGTAGTCCTTGTTCTTCTCGCCGCGCTCGATCTCTTCGCGAAGCAGCTGGCCCGAGGTGATCGGGTCATGCCCCTTGATGCCGGCCGCGACCTCGCCGTCAGCGATGCCCTTCACCTCGAGCGGGTGCAGTTTGCAGAACTCGGCCACCTGGTCGAACGTCAGCGATGTGTGCTCGACCAACCACACGGCGGTGGCCTTGGGCATCAAGGGTGCTTCGCTCATGATCGCGATACTCCTGGCGCCCGGTGAGGAGCGCGATGGGCCCGGCGATAGCGCGCGAAAGGCGCGCCGCCGCGCCGGGCGGGACAGCCCGATGACGGCCGGAGCCCGGCGTGTTCCTGCAGTCATGTTGGGAATGTCTGTAGTATAATCGACCGGCGATCGTATCGCAACGACCAAGCGACGCAGCGAGAGGGATCCGCTCTCGAAGGCCGAGCCGGAACCGCAGCCACTGGGCCGCTGGAACACCATGCCGGCGGCGTCGTGTCTTGACGCCCTCCACAAAACATGTGGTGAACTGCCCTGTCAGATCCACTCTCGTCCGGCCGCCGGGGCCGCCCAAGGGACCCTTACACGTGAACTATCTTTCCACGCGCGGCACGGCTCCCCGTCTCGGTTTCGATGGCGTGCTGCTGGCCGGCCTCGCGCGCGACGGCGGCCTCTACCTGCCCGAGACCCTGCCGCGTCTCACCCCGGGCGAGATCGCGGGTTTCGCGGGGCGACCCTATGCCGAAGTCGCCGAGCGGCTGATCTCGCTCTTTACGGGGGATTGTTTCGCACCAGGCGTGCTGCGCGCCATGACGGAGGAGGCCTATGCCTCGTTCCGTCACCCGGCCGTCGTGCCGGTGACCCAGCTCGACGCCAACCTGTTCCTGCTCGAGATCTTCCACGGGCCGACGCTCGCCTTCAAGGACGTGGCGATGCAGCTCCTCGGCCGCATGATGCAGGAGGTGCTGGGCCGCAGCGGCCGGCGCACCACCATCGTGGGAGCCACATCGGGAGACACCGGCGCCGCCGCCATCGAGGCCTTCCGCGGGCTGCCGGCCGTCAACGTCTTCATCCTCTATCCGCATGGTCGCGTCTCGGATGTGCAGCGCCGCCAGATGACCGGTGTCGATGCGCCCAACATCCACGCCATCGCGGTCGAGGGCACGTTCGACGACTGCCAGGCCATCGTCAAAGCGATGTTCAACCACCACGCCTTCCGCGACGAAATGAACCTGTCGGGGGTGAATTCCATCAATTGGGCGCGCGTGCTGGCGCAGCTGGTCTATTTCTTCACGGGCGCCGTGGCGCTCGGGGCGCCGCATCGCAAGCTCTCCTTCGCGGTGCCGACGGGCAATTTCGGCGACGTCCTGGCGGGTTGGATCGCCAAAAGCATGGGCCTGCCGATCGAGCGGCTCGTCGTCGCCACCAACGAGAACGACATCCTCACCCGCTGCCTCGCCACGGGCACCTACGAGGTCCAGGGCGTGCGGCCGACCCAGTCGCCCTCGATGGACATCCAGGTCTCGTCCAACTTCGAGCGCCTGCTGTTCGAAGCCTACGGCCGTGACGATGCCGCGCTGCGCGGGTTGATGGCGAGCCTCGCCCAGTCGGGCCGCTTCACGGTGGCCCCCGGTCCCATGGAGCGGATCCGCGCCGAATTCGACGCCGTACGCGTCGACGAGGCGGGTACGCAGGCCGAGATGGCGCGGAGCTACGCGGAGGCCGCCGTCGTGCTCGACCCGCATACCGCGGTCGGCGTGGCGGCGGCGCGGGATGCGCTCCGGCGCGACCCCGAGACTCCGGTCGTCGTTCTCGGGACGGCGCATCCGGCGAAGTTCCCGGATGCGGTCGAGCGCGCCACGGGCCAGCACCCTGCCCTGCCGCGCCACCTCGCCGATCTGCTGAATCGGCCCGAGCGCTTCACGGTCCTGCCCAATGCCGTCTCCGCCGTCGAAGGCTTCATACGCGAGCGCGCGGGCGCCGAAACCGTCGGTTCGGAGATGGCGCAGTGACGAGCCGCATCACCACGCTCCCGTCGGGGCTGCGCGTCATCACCGACGACATTCCCCACATGCACACGACCTCGCTGGGCCTGTGGGTCGGCATCGGCTCCCGCCACGAGACGGCGGCGGAGCACGGCCTGTCGCATTTCCTCGAACATATGGCCTTCAAGGGCACGCGCACGCGCTCGGCGCGACGCATCGCCGAGGAGATCGAGGGGGCGGGCGGCGACATCAACGCCGCGACCTCGACCGAACAGACCGCCTATTACGCCCGCGTACTGCCGGGCGACGCACCGCTGGCGCTCGAGATCCTGTCCGACATCCTGACCGACAGCGCCTTCGATCCGGCCGAGATCGAGCGCGAGAAGGAGGTCGTGCTCCAGGAACTCGGCGCCGTCGAGGACATGCCCGACGACCTCGTCTTCGAGCTCTTCACCGAACACGCCTATCCGGGCCAGTCCATCGGACGCCCCATCCTGGGCACGCCCGAGGGCGTGAAGCGCTTCGACCGCGAGGCCGTGAAGGGCTTTCTGGAACGGCGCTACCGGGCCGACCAGACCGTTATCGCTGCGGCGGGCGCCGTCGATCACGATGCCATCGTGGCCGAGGTCGAACGTCGTTTCGCGACGCTGCAGAACCTGCCCGGCCCCGCCACGGCGCCCGCCACCTATCGCGGCGGCGACATCCGGCTGAAGCGCCGGCTCGAACAGGCCCATATCGTCATCGGGTTCGAGGGCCTGTCGTTTCATGATCCCCGGCGCTATGCCGCCCATGTCTTCTCCCATGCGGTAGGAGGCGGCATGTCGTCCCGGCTGTTCCAGGACGTGCGCGAGGATCGGGGCCTCGCCTATACGATCAACAGCTTCGACTGGACCTACGCCGACACCGGCCTCTTCGGCTTCTACGCGGCGACGGGGGGCGGCAATGTCGCCGAACTCGTGCCGGTGGCGCTCGACTGCATCGCCGATACGACCGCGACCCTGACCAGCGACGAAGTCGAGCGCGCCAAGGCGCAGCTCAAAGTGTCGCTGCTGGTGGCGATGGAATCCTCCTCGGCCCGGGCCGAACAGATCGCCC
>JAYVMK010000508.1:0-28705 GCA_043758995.1 Lichenibacterium sp.
GGGGTGAGGGTCGGGACGAGCGAGCCAGGTGCTGTTCGCGGCGGGATCGGGTTTTTCGGAGGGGCCGTCGCGACCCTCACCCCTTACCCCTCTCCACAAGGGAGAGGGGAGCCGCGGCAACGCCTTATGCGCGGCTCTCGGCCGCCAGCAGGGCGTCGACCGCCGCGGCGAAGGGGATGGAGGGCTGGGCGCCGGCGACCGTGCAGGCGAGGGAGCCCGCCGCGGTGCCGCGACGCATGGCGTCGGCGAAGGGCAGGCCGGCGTCGAGGGCGGCGGCGAAGAAGCCGAGGAAACTGTCGCCGGCCGCCGTCGTGTCGCGCGCTTCGACGACCGGGCAGGGGACGCGATGCTCCACGCCGGCCGCCCAGCCGATCGCGCCCTCGGCGCCGAGCGTCACCACGGTCGCCCCGATGCCGAACTGCGTCGTGAGATGCGCGGCGAGGCCGGCGTGATCGTCGGGCAGGGCCAGGAAGCCGGCGAGATCGGCCGCCTCGTGTTCGTTGACGACCAGCACGTCGACCAGTCCGAGGAACGTGTCCGGGATCCGGCCCGAGGGGGCGAGGTTGAGCAGGGTGCGCAGGCCGCGCTGGCGGGCGATGCGGGCCGCCGCCTCGCCTTCCCGGTCCGGGACCTCGCGCTGGAGCAGCAGGAGCCCGCCGGAGCGAGCCGCATCGTCGAGCTGTGCCGCGCGGGTCTTGGCATTGGCGCCGGCCGCCACCGTGATGGCATTGGCGCCCGCGGCATCGACCGAGATGAAGGCGGCGCCGGTCGGTCCCTCCACGGCGGCGACGCCGGAGAGGTCGACGCCGTCCTGCTTCAGCAAGGCCAGCGCCGTCTCGGCGAAACCGTCCCGTCCCACGGCCCCGATCAGGGCGACCCGGGCTCCGGCGCGCCGCGCCGCCAGCGCCTGGTTGGCCCCCTTGCCGCCGGGGATCACGCGATAGGCCTCGCCCATCACGGTCTCGCCCGGCGCCGCGATCCGCTCCACGGCGGTCACGAGGTCGATGTTGATGGAGCCGAAGACCGCGATCATCCCCGGTCGCCCGTCTCGCGCGCGCCGCCGAACGTGTCGCCATCGGGATCGGCGAAGCCGCGGATCGCGTCGGTGAGGGCGCGCGCCCGTCTGCCGACCTCGTCGGCGGAGAGGCCGGGCTTGTAGAGCGACGACCCGATGCCGAACCCCTGCACGGGGCCGCCGCGCCAGTCCTTGAGCGTATCGGCGGACACACCGCCGACGACGAGGAGCCGGGTCTTCTTCGGTAGCACGGCCGCCATCGCCTTGGCGACGCCGGGGGTGACGAGTTCGCCCGGGAACAGTTTCACCGCATGGGCGCCGGCCTTCAGCGCCGCGAAGGCCTCGGAGGGCGTGAGGCAGCCCGGCAGCGACACCATCCCGCGGGCCCTCGTGCGACGGATCACGGCCGCGTCGCAGTTCGGCGACACGACGATCTGGCCGCCGGCCTCGAAGACGGCATCCACCGCCTCGGGTTCGAGAACCGTGCCGGCGCCGACGCTGGCGCGATCGCCCACGGCGCGGGCCAGCCGGGCGATACTGTCCAGCGGCTCGGGCGAGTTCAGCGGCACTTCGAGGATGGTGATGCCCGCCGCCACCAGGGCCTCGCCGACCGCGACGGCCTCGTGGGGCTGGATGCCGCGCAGGATCGCGACGAGCGGCATGGCGCCGAAACAGGTCTCGAAATGCGATTCGAAGCGGGACAGTTCGGGCATGTTTCAGGTCCTCCCAGAGCCTGCTCGCCGGCAGGCATCGTCGAAATGGCGGTCAGACGAGCCGGCCGGACCGGCTCGTCACCGATTGCATCAACAGCTTCAGCCCCGCCAGCGTGACGGTGGGCGTATCATGATCCTCGACCGCGATGGCGCGCGCCGCCAGGGCGGAGCGGTAGACGCCGCGCTGCGGCTCCGCGGCGACGAGGTGCACGGTGTCGGGCCGGCCGAACAGGTCGAGGGCTCCGGCGATCTCCGCCTCGACCAGAAGGCGCGACAGGAAGGGCCGGATGGCCCGGGGCGCCAGGTCGCCCGCCAGCGCGCGGGCGCGGGCCTGAAACAGGCCGCGGGTCAAGCCGCCGGGCACGCGCGCCGTCTCGGCCGCCAGGGCGGCGCCGGTCTCGTCGTCGTGCGGCTCTTCGGCGAGGCGGCCTATGAAGGAGGCCGACACGGCGGCGAAGAGTTCGCCGGTGACGAAGGTGGCGAAGCGGTGGATGCGGCCGTCGCGCATCTCGATCCACTTTCCGTGGGTGCCCGGCAGGGCGATGAGCCCGTCGCGCAATCCGGTGCCGAGCGCCTGGGTTTCCTCTCCCCGCATCACGTCGTAGGCGCCATCGCTCCAGCGGCAGTCGACGCCGGGCACGATGTGGATGGAGCGTGTCGCACCCGGAACGGCGAGAAGCCGCGCCGCGATTTCGTCGACGCCCGCCGGGCAGGGGGCATAGGGCGCCTCGATCCAGCCGTTGCGGCTGCCCACCATTCCGGCCATCAGGACCGGCAGATCGGGGCGCTGGGCGAACCAGGCCGCGCAGGCCGTGTCGAGAGCGGCCGCGAAGCCGCCCGCTGGCACGCTCTGCACGCCGGACTCGGAGTTCGTCGTGTCGATCACCGCGCCCGCCGCATCGACGAGGCTCGCCCGGAGCCGCGTGGTGCCCCAATCGACCGCGATGAAAGCGGCATTCTCCGCCGTCGGAACTGTCATGGCTCGGGTCTCGCTGCGGCGTGGATCGATGAGACGGCCTCTACACCCATCCGCCGTCGACGACATAATGCTGGTTCGTGCAGGCAGACGCCTCGTCGGAGGCGAAGAACAGCGTCGCGCGGGCGATCTCGTCGGGGAGGAGATGGCGCTTCAGGCACTGGCGCTGCATCATCTCGGCCTCGCCCTCCGGCGTCAGCCACTTCTCCTTCTGGCGCTCCGTCATGATCCAGCCCGGCGCGATGGCATTGACCCGGATGTTGAACGCACCGTAGTCGCGCGCCAGCGATCGGGTGAGGCCGATCACGGCCGATTTCGAGGCCGTGTAGATCGGCATGTTGCCCTGGCCGATCATCCACGACACCGAGCCGAAGTTGACGATGGCGCCGCCGCCCGCCGCCTGCATGTCGGGCAGCACCGCCTGGGCGGCGAAGAACTGATGGCGGAGGTTCACGGCGACCCGCTCGTCGAACATCTCCGGCGTGACGTCCGGCGTCGCATGTCGCTCGTCATGCGCGGCATTGTTGATGAGGATCGTGACGGGGCCGAAAGCCTCGCGGATCCCGGCGATGCCGGCCCGCAGGGCCGCGATATCCCGCAGGTCGCAGCGGACGAAGCGCACGGCCCGTCCCTCGGCGGTCAGGGTCTCGGCGAGGATCTCGGACGGTGTCTCGGCGATGTCGAGGAATCCGACCCGCGCGCCTTGTTCGGCGAAGCGGCGCGTGATGGCGGCACCGATGCCGCTGCCCCCACCCGTCACCAGGACCGTACGGCCCGCGAGGCTCGGGTAAGTGGCAATCCCATTCGCCATCGTGTGTCTCTCCCTGGACTTGTCTGATGATTGGGAGAGTAGCCGTTACGGCAAGCCGGGGAAAGACGAGGGCTCCGGCGTGATCGGTGCAAGGCCGCGCCCATCGGATCTACCCAGGCGCTTGATGCTGCATCCCATTCAACCTTTCTCAATCGAATCAATCGCAAATAATCCTGCTGGCTTTCTGGTCGGACGAACGATCCCTGGCGATCCGCAAGGCGGTCGGGGAGGTGCAGGATCTCTCCCGGACGACAGATGACCCAAGCTTCGACGGACGCGCTCCTCGACCGGCAACAGACTTCGCAAGGATGGCGCCCCCTGCGGCCGCTCATCCTGTCCGGCGCGTTGATGATCGTGGTGATCGCGACCGCCGGTTACCTGCTGGCCAAGGACATCCATCACGTCACGATCCAGACGGTCAACCGCGGCCTCAACAGCTTGGCGGTGGTCCTGGCCGATCAAGCCGACCGAGCGCTGCAGGGCATCGAACTCGTGCAGGATGCCGTGAGCGAGGATATTCTCGACGGCACGGTGCTCAACGAAGCCGACTTCGTCCGGCGGGCGTCGCAATTTGCCATCCACGACCGGCTGAGGACGCGCATCGCCGCGATGCCACAGGTCAACGCCGTGACGATCGTCGACAACCGAGGCAAGCTGCTCAACTTCTCGCGCTCCTGGCCCATTCCCGAGGTTAACATCTCCGATCGGGACTATTTCCAAGCGCTGGATCAGGATCCGAAACTGACGCGGTACGTGAGCAAGCCGGTCCAGAACCGCGGCGATGGGATCTGGACGATCTACATGGCCCGCAGGGTGACGGCGCCCGACGGGCAGTTCCTCGGCCTGGTCCTGGGTGCTGTCGAACTGAGCTACTTCGAAAAGCTTTACGCCGAGGTCGCGTCCGAGCCGGACGCCGTGTTCTCGATGTTCCGAACCGATGGCGTGCTCATCGCCCGCCATCCCACTTATGCCGATGCGATCGGGCGTGCCTATTCGAAAACCGCCATATCGCAGATCATGACCTCGGATTCGTCGGGCACAGGTCAAATCCGGACGCGGAGCCCGGTCGACGGGCTCGACCGCTTTTTCGCGACGCGGACCTTGGTCCATTACCCACTGATCCTCAGTGTCAGTCGCACCGCCGCCTCGGCCCTGGCGCAATGTCGCGAGGAGGCCTTGGCGTTGGAAGTCGCCGTGATCCTGCTCGTCGTCGGTCTCTGCATCACGCTCAGTTTCGGCGCACGCCAGATCCGCGGGCAGGGGAAACTGGCCCGATCGGAAGCCGCGCGGGTCGCCGCCGAGGAGCGGGAGCGCGGAGAGCGTCTGCTCCGGGAGGAATACGCCCGGTTCGGCACGGCGCTCGACAGCATGACGCAAGGCCTGGCGCTCTTCGACGAGCACGACCGGCTCATCGTCCTCAATGCACGTTTCATCGCCATGTATGCGGTGCCGGAGGCGCTGCAGCGTCCAGGGACCCCGCACCGGCTCCTGCTCGATTATCTCCGGGCCTTCACCGACGACAGTTTCACCGGTCGGGCGGTCGAAGACCTCTGGTCGGGGTCGGACCCCCGAAACTCGGCCGAGTTCACGCGCATTCTCGACGACGGCCGCGTCATCGCAGTGTGCCATGCTCTGGTGCCGGCGGGCGGCTTCGTCTGCACCCATGAGGACGTGACGGAGCGGCGGCGAGACGAGGCCACGATCGCCCATATGGCGCATCACGATGCCTTGACGGGGCTGCCGAACCGGCTGCTCATTCAGGAGCATCTGGAGCGCCTCATCGCCTCCGACGCGCGGCGTCGCGCCGGCGCCGTGCTCCTGCTCGATCTCGACGGGTTCAAACAGGTCAACGACGTCTACGGCCATCTCTCGGGGGATGAACTGCTGCGCCTCGTCGCACGACGCCTCCGCGACACCGTCGCGGACGGCGATCTCCTGGCGCGGCTGGGCGGCGACGAATTCGTCATCGTGGGAAGCGGGATCGATCAGCCGACCGAGGCCCAGGCGCTGGCCGACCGCATCGTGGCGGCCCTTAAGGCACCCTTTGCCGTGCAGGGGGCAGAAATCACGATCGGCACCAGCATCGGGATGGCCATGGCCGATGTCCCGGATGCCACGCCCGAGCTGCTGATCCGCCATGCCGACGTCGCGCTCTACCGGGCCAAGGCGGATGGGCGGGCCGCTTGGTGCCTCTACGAGCCGCAGATGGAGGTCGAGCTCCGCGGCCGGCAATCTCTGGAAGCGGACCTGCGCCGGGCCGTCGCCGAGCAGCAGTTCGTGCTCCACTATTAGCCGATCTTTGCCACGCCCGGCGGCCTGATCAGTTGCGAGGCCCTGGTGCGATGGAACCACGCCACACGCGGCATGGTCAGCCCCGGCGAGTTCATCCCGCTCTGCGAGGACACCGGCCTCGTCCGGGAACTCGGCGCCTGGGTCCTGCACCAAGCCTGCGCCGATGCGGCGACCTGGCCCGACAGCGTGAAGGTCGCCGTCAACCTGTCGCCGGTCCAGTTCAGGTCGACCGATCTCGTCGACCAGGTCCGGCACGCCCTGGCGACCTCCGGCCTCTCGGCCCGCCGGTTGGAGCTCGAGATCACCGAATCCGTCATGCTGCAGGACGACATGACCAACCTGACGATCCTCCAGGATCTCCACGCGCTCGGCGTGAAGATCGCGATGGACGATTTCGGAACCGGCTATTCGTCGTTGAGCTACCTGCGCCGGTTCCCCTTCGACAAGATCAAGATCGACCAGAGCTTCGTGCGGGACCTCTCCTCCGATCGGGACAACCTCGCCATCGTCAAGGCCGCCATCGGTCTCGGCCGGGCGCTCGGCATGACGGTGCTGGCCGAGGGGGTCGAGACGGCCGAACAGGCCGCCATCCTGACCGCCGAAGGCTGCCACGAGTTGCAGGGCTATCACCTGGGTCGCCCGAAGCCGCTGGCCGACATCGCCGGGCTGTTCGAACAGCAGGTCAGTGCAGCGGCTTAGTCTTTTCCGCTTCCGCGCAGTGATCTTTGCCGGTGACCGGAACTGATGGTTCCGAGAGTGACAGGTCGACAACGTCGCAATCGGCGGTGAAGTGGCAGTTCGGAGTTGGATGCTCGTCTGTGATCTCGACACGACCTTGCCGAAGCTAAGTCCGTCCTTATCGTCTTTAGGATTTTGCGAAGTGACCGAGGCGCGGCTCTGTCGATTGAGACTAGACGCTCGTTGAAACACGCTGCTTGATCACCGCAGAAGTCCCTAGACTTCGATTCGGCAACTCTTCGGCGCCCTCCTGGCCACGACCTCCATCCGGCGAGCTCGCGATGTCATCCAGTCCCAAGCCTTCTCCGACCGAGCGGCGCACCGCCAACCTGATCCACAAGGTGGAGCAGGTGGTCTACATGGCGGTCGCGGCGCTTCTGGTGCTGGCGCTGCTGCTGGCGCTGGCCGGAGCCGCCGCGCTGCTGTGGGACGGGGCGCAGAACTTCACCGGGACCGAAGCGGTCTATCGCATCATCGACCGGCTGCTCTTCGTGCTCATGCTGGTCGAGATCCTTCATACGGTGCATGCCTCCATCCGCACCGGAACCCTGCTCTGCGAACCCTTTCTCATCGTCGGGCTGATCGCCTGTATCCGTCGCGTTCTGGTCATCACGTTGGAAACCTCGCAGATCACGCAGCCCGAAAAGTGGGACCCCTCGAAGCTCGAGTTGTTCCAATCCTCCATGATCGAACTCGGCGTCCTGGCTGTCCTGATCGCCGTTCTGGTCGGCTCGATTCGGCTGACGCGACCCAGCGAGAAGAGCGGGGTCGGCGAGGAAGACGAGGAGGACGCCGCTCTGGTTTGAAGATCATGCATGCGAGGTCTTGTGTTCCGTCTCGCCCCTGGTAGCCTGACAATATCGGGGAGCGACATCCCCGTCGGACCGGCGCCAAAGCCGGCCATCAAAGGGGAGAACGTTATGTCCGGGCCATTTCGCGCGAATCAGCTGTGTGCCGCCGCTATTCTTCTGGCCGGTTGCGGTCTCGGGGCGTCGGCGGCCCAGGCGGCCGGTCCGAAGATCGTCGCGGGGCCGAGTGCCGATGCGCAGTGCTTCGTGCCCTGGACCGACAAGACCAAGTTCTTCCAATACGCCAAGAAGCCCGGCCCCTACCGCGTGGCGCTCGCCAACGGCTTCATCGGCAATACCTGGCGTATTCAGATGATCAAGACCGCCAAGGCCTATGCCGAGCAGCCGGAGATCAAGAAGCAGCTGAAGGAGTTCAAGGTCGTGTCGACGGGGGACGACATCGCGGCGCAGATCTCCGCCGTCAACAACTTCATCGACTCCGGCTATGACGCCATCATCATCGATGCCCAGAACCCCACCGCCTTCCGTTCGGTGGTCAAGCGCGCCCAGGCGGCCGGTGTGGTCCTCGTGGCCTTCGACAACACGCTCGACACCGACGAAGCGATCAACGTCAACGTCGACCAGGAAGGTCTCGGCAAGTATTGGGGCGACTGGCTGGCGAAGAAGCTGCCCAAGGGCGGCGACATTCTCGAGGTCCGCGGTGTTCCCGGCACCTCCGTCGACACCGATCGCCACAAGGGCCTGCAGGATACGCTGAAGGCCTCGGGCAAGACTTTCAACACGGTCGAGGTCGTGGGACGCTGGGATGACGGCACCGCGCAGAAAGTGTCGGCCGACGCCATCGCGGTCCACAAGCACTTCGACGGCATGACGGCCCAGGGCGGCTCGACCGGCATGGTTCGGGCGTTTCTCGACGCCGGCGCGCCCTTGGTTCCGGCCGGTGCCGAGACAGAGAACGGCTTCCGCAAGCTCTGCATGACGGATCAAGCGAAGGGGCTCTCCTGCGCCTCTGGTGGCACCGGCCCCGCCCAGGTGGCGGTGGCGATGAAGACCGCGCTGGCGGCGCTCGGCGGCGAGGTCATCCCGCAGTCGGTCCGTCTGCCCCTGGCCCATGTCGAGGATCCCGGCTTCAAGGTGGGCGACAACGTGTTCCCCGACCAGACCGACAATTTCTTCGTCGGCAATTCCTTCCCGACCTGCGGCATCAACTTCTCCGCCCAGGAGATCATGGGACGCTCCGAGGCGAACCAGTAAGACCCGTAGTCCTCCCTCGCGACGCGGGGGAGGGAGACCGTGCGAAGCACAAGGGAGGGGCGGAAACGCCGGCTCCTCCCTTCAACCATTACGAAGCACGCCGCGGAGCTGCGCAGGAATGAGTGAAGGTCCGGCCCGGTCCGCCCCCTCGACGGTCTTTCAGGCGGCTCCCCTTCCCCTTTCCACTGGGGACGGACCAGCGACCGTACCCTTGTTCGCCCTGTCCGGCATCGCCAAGCGCTACGGCGCCACGCGGGCGCTCGACGGTGTCGATCTCACGCTGCAGACCGGGCGCATCCATGCCGTGCTGGGGGAGAACGGTGCCGGGAAGTCGAGCCTGATCAAATGCATGGCGGGCGTTGTTCAGCCCGATACCGGCACGATGGCGCTCGACGGTACGCCCGTGCGCTTCGCCGACCCGGCTGCCGCCAATGCGGCGGGCATCGTCTGCGTCTTCCAGGAATTGTCGCTGATCCCGGACCTCTCGGTCGCGGACAATATCCTGGTCTCGGATCCGCCGCGCCGCTTCGGCCTCGTCGATCGGCGGGCCCAACGCCGCCAGGCCGAAGAATTGTTGGCCCGTGCCGGCGCCGAAGGCATTCATCCGCTATCGCTCGTGCGTGACCTGCCGCTGTCGCGTCGCCAACTCGTCGAGATCGCCAAGGCCCTGGCGCTGAAGCCCCGCCTGCTGATCCTCGACGAGGCGACCTCTGCATTGACGGCACGCGATGTCGCTGCAGTGTTCCGCGTCCTCAAGGACCTGCGTCGGGACGGCCTCGCCCTGGTCTACATCTCGCATCGCATGAGCGAGATCACCGAACTCGCCGACGATTGCTCGGTGTTCCGCAACGGTCGCAACGTCTCCACCTTCCCGGCCGGCAGCCGCAGCGACGCGGAGGTCGTCGAGATGATGATCGGACGCGACTATTCGCATGCCTATCCGCCGAAGCCGGCCCCTATACCGCAGGACCGCGCGCCGGCACTCGAAGTGAAAAGCCTCGGCTGGGGTGGTCGGCTGCACGACATCTCGTTCAAGCTGCGGCCCGGCGAGGTCGTCGGTCTCGGAGGCCTCGACGGCCAGGGGCAGCGCGAACTCCTGCTGGCGCTGTTCGGCGTGCTGCGCGGCACGACGGGCGAGATCGAGGTCGACGGCCGGCCGGCAGCCCTTGGCGGCCCCGCCGACGCCAAGGCGGAGCGCAACGGCATCGCTCTCATCCCGGAGGATCGCAAGACCGAGGGCCTGATGTTGCCCATGTCGATCGCCGAAAACCTGTCCTTCGCATCGCTCGGCCGCGTGTCGCGCGGCGGTATCATCGACCGAGGCGCCGAGCGCCGCGCCGTCGACGACATGGTGCGGCTCCTCGCCATCAAGGCGGCCGACCTCGACGTGCCCGTGGCGTCGCTTTCGGGCGGCAACCAGCAGAAGGTCGTCCTGGCCAAATGGCTGATGACGAGGCCGCGCATCGTTCTGCTCGCCGACCCGACACGCGGCATCGACGTCGGCACCAAGGCCGAGATCTATCGCCTGCTCCGCCGCCTCGCCGAGGAGGGCGCCGCCGTGCTGCTCTACTCGACCGACTATGCCGAGTTGATCGGCTGCTGCGATCGGGTGCTCGTGCTCTATGGCGGCAGGATTGTCCGGGTGCTCGAGGGCGAGGCCATCACCGAACGGGCGCTGGTGTCGAGCGCCCTCAACATTGACCAGACGGAGGCCGCGTGAGCGACTGGCGCTTTCACCTGCGCGATGCGCGAGCGACCCTCTCGGCCGCCCTCGTCTTCGTCGTGCTCTTCGCCCTCTACACGCTGAATCATCCTGCGGGCTTCAGTGCCAATGTGGTGCAGACCGCCGCCAACAAGGGCGTGCTGCTCGCCTTCGTGGCGGTGGCCCAGACCTTCGTGGTTCTGACGGCCGGCATCGACCTCTCGGTCGGGTCGGTGTTCATCCTGGCCAATTGCCTGGCCTCCGTGCTGGTCACGGGCTCGCCCTGGGCGGTGGCGCTCGGCATCGTCGCGGTCATGGTCGTCGGGATCGTCTGCGGGCTCATCAACGGCGCGCTGGTGGTCTACGGGCGGCTGCAGCCCATCGTCGCCACGATCGCGAGCGGCGCCATCTACTTCGGCCTCGCCCTCTCGCTCAGGCCTGAGCCCGGCGGCGATGTCGATTCCACCCTGTCCGATACCGTGACGGGCCAGTTGGCGGGCGGTATTCCGGCCAGCGCCGTCGTGCTGCTCGGCGTCATGCTGCTGCTCTGGGTGCCGTTCCGCCGCTCGCTCTGGGGGCGAGCCGTCTATGCGATCGGCTCGTCGGAGGCTTCGGCCTATCTGTCCGGGCTGCCGATCCGCCGGGCGCGGCTGCTCGCCTACGGGCTCGCCGGCCTCTTCGCCGCCATGGGCGGGTTGATGCTGGCCTTCTTCACCTATTCGGGCGAGGCCTCGGCTTCCAATGCCTCGACCTATACGCTCGATTCCATCGCCGCCGTGGTGATCGGCGGCGTGTCGCTGTTCGGCGGCGCCGGCAGTGCGATCGGGGCGGTCTTCGGCGCGCTCATCTTCCGCACCATCAACGATCTTCTCTTCGTCTTCGATCTCGATCCGCTATGGCAGCCGCTGTTTCTGGGGCTCGTCCTGCTCGGCGCCGTCAGCCTCGGTTCGTTGCGGCTGCTGCGGCTCAAGAACCGGTTGGAGCTCTTCGGCTCATGACACCCCCGATCGATCCTGCCATGCCGATCCCCTCCCGTCTCCCTGCCGGCTTGCGCCGAATCGACCCCGCGGTCGCCACGGCTTTCGGCTGCATCGTGGCGCTGTTGCTGCTGGGCAGCCTCTATTCCACGCGGTTCCTCTCGCCCGACTACCTGTTGCAGCAACTCCAGGTCGGCAGCTTCCTGGCGCTCGTCGCCACGGGGCTGATGATCGTGGTCCTGCTCGGCCAGATCGACTTGTCGGTGCCTTGGATCGTCACGGTGGGGGGCATGATGTCGACCGCTGCGGCTGGCCACGGCGCGTTCGGCGAAGCCCTGGCGATCCCCGCCGGGGTGCTTTGCGGCATCGGCTTCGGTCTGATCAACGGCGTCGGCGTCGCCTATCTGCGCGTCCCCTCGATGATCTTCACGCTCGGCATCGATGCCGTGGCGCAGGGGCTGATGGTGCTGAAGACCGGCGGTTCGGCCCCGCAGGACATGGCGACGCCGCTGATGCACGAACTTGCCACCGGACGCAGCCTAGGGCCCGTGCCCAACGCCGTCTGGGTCTGGATCCTGGTCGGTGCCGTGACCCTGTTCCTGCTCGGTCGGACGACCTTCGGCCGCGCCGTCTATGCCATCGGCAACCGAGAAGGCGCCGCATACCTGTCCGGGGTCCGGACGCGCCGGATCGTCTTGATTGCCTTTGCGATCTCGGGCGGCCTCTCGGCGCTGGCGGGAGCCTTGCTCGCCGGCTATTCGGGCAAGGCCTATCAGGGCATGGGCGACGGCTATCTCCTACCCGCCATCGCGGCCGTGGTGCTCGGCGGCACCTCGATCCTCGGCGGCCGCGGCTCCTACCTCGGCACCACCGCGGGCGTGATCCTGATCACGCTGCTGCAATCCATCCTGTCGGTGGTGCAGATGCCCGATGCGGGACGGCAGGTCATCTATGGCGTGGTGATCCTCGCGATGCTCCTGCTCTACGGTCGAGGTGCGAAGGTCGGGGGGTAGGGCTCGCTCAGCTGAGAAGTGTAGACGCCGTGACGAAGCGCACCGCCGGATGCCCGGCGAGGCACGTCAGCATCTCACCCAGCGTGGCCCAAGCTGCAGCGTCATGGGCGAGATGGTGGGTCAGGATGCCGAGGCGGTCCTGACGGTCGACGATCGCGGCGATCTTGCGGGCGAGATCATCGAGCGACCGACCGACCCGCCCGCCGCGCCAATCGATGATGTCGAGGTCGCTGTCGAGCCGCGGGATCGGCGAAGTCTCGGGCGTCGGCGCGAAACAGGACAGCGCCGAGAAGCCAAGACCGGGCAGGCAAGGGATGACATCCGCGTCGATGCGATTCCACGGCGGCACGAGAACGTCCGACAGTGCGTCGCCAAACACCGACTGTAGCTTGGTACGGCCTTGCGCAAGGTCGCCGAGCACCGTCGCGACCGGGCGTCCACCAAGCTCTCGCGCGCGTTCGCCCTGCGGAGCGTGGTTGGCGTGAGCGAAGCCGTGCTGACAAGGTGTCACGCCGGGGCGAGTGGCAATCCAGGGCGCGAGGGCATCGTCGGCGGGTTTCGGGATGACCGCCAGCAAGATGGGGAGACCGACGGCACCGCACAGACCCACGAGCCGCTCCAGCGCTGGCGTGACCGCAATGCAGTCGTCGTCTCGAAGCCACACGTCGATCCGGCGGTCGGCGGCCGAGGCGCGGTCGAGCGCATCGCGAGCGGGGTGCCAAAGCTCATCCATCAGGGATCGATGCCGGATCTGTTGAAGAGCGGACCCAGGTCGCGTCGGGCGGAAGCCCGAAACACGAGGATCGGCATCAACTGTGACTGGAGGAGAATGGTGCGTCGGGATGGACATCGACGCTGTTCAAAATTTCAACGGGCGTGTACTCGCCCCCTTCGAGTTCAGCAGCTTCGATTTCCGCCCTGATCACGCTCAACTGCGCGAGCGCCACGGCATCATCGTTCGCAGTTTTAAAGCGGCCCGAAGCCACTTGGTCTTCGATGCAGGGAGCGCTTTCGAGTTTGAGTTCGGTGTTCACAGCCTGCACCTCGAGCGGTCGTCCAGTTAACACAGGCCTCACGGGCACGCCACGGTGGTCCGCCGCGCCCCGCATCCGACCAGTGCATCCGACAAGATCGTCGCTGCCCGCAGCACGGTTCGTTCCTCGAGAACCACGCGCCGCGCCTCTTCGCCGAGCTTCGCGCGCCGCGAAGTATCGCGGATCAGGATTGCAAGCGATCGAGCATAGGCATCGAGGTCGCCCTCCGGGGTCAATAGGCCCGTCACCCCGTCGGTCACCACGCTGGCGATACCGCCGCAATCCATCGCGAGCGACGGCAGGCCGGTGGCGGCGGCCTCGAGATAAGCGACACCATAGGCTTCGCCAAAGCCTGGCCAGAGATAGAGATCCGCTTGCGCCATGGCGGCCGCGACTCCGGCGGCGTCCTGCTCTCCGGCCCAGACGATCCGCTGGCCGGGAACGATGGCGAAGGCGGTCTCGGTCAGTCTCCGTTCCGGTCCGTCACCGACGATGGTGAGGCGCCAGTCGAGATCGGGGGGGAGAGCCGCCAGTGCTCCCGCGAGAAAGGCGTAGGAACGCGCCTTGTCGCCGGCGCGCATCATCGCCACCGTGACGAGTTCCACCCGACCCGAGCCGCGCGACACCTTGCCGACCGCACCGAACGGGCCGGCGTCGATGAAGGGCGGCAGCATGACGATCCGCTCCGCGGGGACGAGACTCGCGAGTCCTTCGGCGTCGCGCGGAGTGAAGCAGATCTGCAGGTCGGCGCCCCGAAGCGCCGCCTCGTTGATGCGATGCCAACCCGCCCAGGGCCCGTCGGCTCGCTTGCCGGCATGCGACGCCTCGGCGGTAGCCATCGGAAGTCCAAACCGTGCCGCGACGCGCGACACCAGGAGATCGGGCGCCTTGAAATAGGGATGGTAGCAGAACCAGAGGTCGGGCGGGCCGTCTGCCTCGAAACCCGCGATCAGCCGCGCGATCTCGTCCTCGGCCCGGGCCTCGATCTCGAGCATCCGAGTGGCGTCGGGCACCGGCAGGAAGGATCGGAAGGTCGAGGCGATCGCGACGTCATGTCCGCCCGCACGGAGCGCCGCGATCAGCATTCGCGCCATCTGTCGGTCCCCCGACGGCACCGGGTGGTCCGGCGCTTTCAGGGGGGCGTAGAAGGAGATGCGCATCAGGACGAATAGGGATCCGCCGCGTCGCGCAGTCCGTCACCCATGAAGTTGAAGGCCAGAATGACCAGGATCACCGGCGCGACCGGCAGCAGCAGCCACGGATAGAGCGAGACCACGTTCATGTTCTGCGCCTCGTTCAGCATCACGCCCCAGGAGACGATGGGTGGACGCAGGCCGAGGCCGAGGAAGGACAGGGCCGTCTCGCCGAGGATCATCGCCGGGATCGTGATCGTGGCCGAGGCGATGAGGTGGGAGATGAAGCCCGGGATGAGGTGGCGCAACAGGATGCGCGGCGTGCGCGCGCCCATGAGCTGCGCCGCTAGCACGTAATCCTCCTCGCGCAACGAGAAGAGCTTGGCGCGGACCGCGCGAGCGAGGCCCGTCCAATCCATCATGCCGAGGATCAGCGTAATCCCGAAATAGACCAGGATCGGGCTCCACGAGGCCGGCATGATGGCCGCGAGGGCGAGGAAGATCGGGATATGCGGGATCGAGTGGATGATCTCGATCAGGCGCTGGCTCAGCATGTCGAACCAGCCGCCATAATAGCCTGCGAGCCCGCCGATGGTGATGCCGAGCACGAACGAGATCGTGATGCCGATCAGTCCGACCGTCAGGGAAATCCGCGCCCCGTAGATGATGCGGGAGAGCAGGTCGCGTCCGAGCCGGTCCGAGCCCCAGAGGAACAACGGACCGTCGCTTGGCGGGCAGACGACGTGAAAGCTGGACGGGATCAGACCCCAGAAGCGGAAGGGGTCGCCATGGCAGAAGAAGCGGAGCTTCTGAACCTTGGTGAGGTCGGCCGTATATTCGCGGCGTAGGTTATCCATGTTGAGCTTATAGGACAGCCCGTACACGAAGGGGCCCACGAACCGGCCCTGGTCGAACACGTGCACCGATTGCGGGGGTGCGCGAATGAAGTCCGTGTTGCGGGTGTTGGCCTCGTAGGGGGCGATGAACTCCGACACCGGCAGGGTGGAATAGAGCAGTGCCAGGAAGATCGAGGCCACCACCGCCATCCGGTGGCGCTTGAACTTCCACCACATCAGCCGCCACTGCGAGGCGAAGTAGATCCGCTCCTGCGCGGGTGTCAGGATCGCAACCGCTCCGACGTCGAAAGGCTTCTCGGACACGTAATGGGCGAGGGGCGCGCCCGGCGCCGGCAGCACGGCCGGCACGGGGATCTGGAGGTTCATTTCGTGGCTCCCCCCTGCATGCGGATACGCGGGTCGAGAAAGGCCAGGGCGACATCCGACACCAGCACGCCCACCACGGTCAGCGCCGACAGGATCATCAGGAAGGAGCCCGCGAGATAGATGTCTTGGCTCTGCAGGGCGCGGATGAGCAGCGGGCCCGTGGTCTGCAGAGACAGCACGATAGCGACGAGTTCACCGCCCGAGATCACCGAGGGCAGGATTGACCCGATATCGGAGATGAAGAAGTTCAGCGACAGGCGGAACGGGTACTTGAACAGCACCCGCATCGGCGCCAGCCCCTTGGCGCGCGCCGTGACCACGTACTGCTTATGAAGTTCCTCGAGCAGGTTGGCGCGGACCGCACGGATCATCGAACCCGTGCCGGCGGTCCCGATGATCACCACGGGGATCCACAGGTGGCTGAGGATCGACACGGTCTTGCCCCAGCTCATCGGCGCGTCGAAGTATTTCGGATCCATCAGCCCGCCGATCGACAGGCCGAACCACTGGTTGGCGAAGTAGAGGAAAACGAGCGCCAACAGAAAGTGCGGGATGGCGAGCCCCAGCAGGCCCAGGAAGGTCAGGCCGTAGTCGGCCCAGGAATATTGATGCGTGGCCGAGTAGATGCCGATGGGGAAGGCCACGAGCCAAGTGAAGACAATCGTCGAGAATGACAGGAGGATCGTCAGCCAGACCCGGTCGCCCATCACCTGTCGCACGGGAAGCTGATATTCGAAGGAATAGCCGAAGTCGCCGTGCAGCATTCCCTCCACCCACCAGAAGTAGCGTTGGACGGGCGGTTTGTCGAAGCCGTATTCCTTCTTCATGAAGTCGATACGGGCCGTATCGACCTTCTCGCCCTGGGCCTGCATGTCCTGGACGAGGTTGTCGAAGTAGTTGGTGGGCGTGGCGCTCATGACGGTGAAGATGAGCGCGCTGGTGACGAGCAGCGTCGGGATCATGATCAGCACGCGCCGGACCAGATAGTTCAGCATGCCGTGGTGCTCCGGAGCCGCGTCATCAGGTCAACCCTTCCCGGCGTCGGTATAAAAGAACGTATCGGGCATGTAGAGGCCGAAATAGGAACTCGGCTGGAACGACCACAGCCCCGACTGCGGCACGTTGCGCATGCGGTCCGACACGACGACCGGCTGGCGCGTGCCATTGACGATACCGATGGCGAAGACCTGCTCGGCATTCAGCGTCAGCATCTCGCGCCAGACGTCGCGCTGCGCCGCGACACTGTCGGCGCGGCGCCAAGCATGCCACAGGTCGTCCAGCTTCTGGACGTCGGGCATGTCGATCTTCTGACCTTCATGGCCCGACGACTGAACGAAAAGGCCAAAGGCCGGCCATTGATATTGAGCGTCCGTCGTCGGGGCGAGCGCGTTGGGCTCGAATTCCGCCGTCGGCACGGCATTGTCCATGCCCTGGTCCATCGCCATCACGGTGTCGCCGCTGGAAATGCGCTGGCGGAAGATGTCGAGATGGGACGGGTGGACGAAGGTCCGGATCCCGAGCTTGGCCCAGTCGCTGGCGACGAGCTCCATGATATCCGTATAGAGCTGGTTCTCGCCCGAGGTCTCGACCGTGATCTCGGCCCGGCGCCCATCGGGCAGCAGGCGCGTGCCGTCTCCGTCGCGTTGGCCGAGGCCCGCCTCGTCGAGCAGCGCATTCGCCTTGTCGACGTCGTAGTCGATATAATCCTTGGCCAGTTCAGGCTTGTAGAGCGGGCTTTGACGGAGAACCGTGTCGCCGCTCGCCCGCGCCAGTCCGAAGAAAATGACGTGGTTGATGTCCGGTCGGTTAATGCCGAGGGACAAAGCGCGGCGGAACCGGACATCGCGGTTCAATGCCCGCCAGACCGGATCCTTGGCGTTGAGGTTGGGGAACAGGGCCGCGAAGGCGCCATGGCCGTCCTCCCAGAGACGCGCGTGGTAACCGTGCGATTTCTCGCCGGCTTTGAGGAAGGTGTAATCCTCGAAGTTGAGGTATCGGGCCTGGAGGTCGGTGTCGCCGGCCGCCGTCTTGGCGGGGATGAGGTTCGGCGTTCCGAGCGTCATGGTCACGCCGTCGAAATAGGGCAGCTGATGCCCGGCCGTGTCGACGCGATGGTAGTAGGGGTTGCGCTCGAAGCGGAACTGTTCGGCCGGAGGCGGGGTCGTGTTGCGCCACGGGTCGAGGGTTGGCAGATCCGGGTTCTCGGGCCGATATTGCCGCGACTTACGCTCGTGAAGCGACACCCAGCTCGAGACCTTGGCGGCCTTCACGGCTTTCGCCAGTTCGTCCTTGTCGGCAAATTTCTGATGGAACTGCTTCAGGTAATGCGCCGGCATGAAGATGAAGACCGGCTGCGCCGAGGCGATTGCCAGGATGAAGCCCGGGTTCGGATCCGCCCAGGTGTAGCGCACGGTTTCGGGGTCGATCACCTCGAAGGTCGGCGGCTTGCCGTCGGCGAGCAAAGCCTGGCTCGGACCGGAGGGCGACAGCTTGGGGTCGTTGGCGACGTTCTCCCAGTAGTATCTGAAGTCTTCAGCCGTAAAGGGTTGACCGTCCGACCATTTGTGCCCCGGCCGGAGATGCAGAGTGAAGACCTTGTCGTCCTGGTTGTCGAGGCTTTGCAGGATGTCCGGGACGAGGTTCAGCTTCTCGTCGAAGGTGACGAGCCGGGCGTAGGAGAACACGGTCATGAAGCGCAGGTCGCGCTGATCCCCCATCAGCATCCGCCAGATGCCGCCGGGTTGCCCGGTCTCGCGACCCATGGCCGGCAGGTCGACGACGCGTGGCGCCGTCGGAACCCGCCCCGCGACGGGGGGCAGTTTGCCCGCCGTGACGGCATCGCGGAAGAACGGCGTTTCGACCGGTGTCGGCACCGGCGTCGTCGCGGCTGGAGCACCGGCGGGTCCATCGTCCTCCGCCGGAGCCATGACCGGTGCCCGGGATCCCTCCATCAGGGATGGCGCGTCTTCGGAATGAGCCGTGCCCGACGCCAGAACGAGGGTGAGGCCGAGCAACGCCGCGACGAACATCCTCATGACGCCAGGAGGTCCCGTGTGTCGACACTCGGTCGGGCCAGCACGAAATGGCCTTCCCCGAGGTCGATCGGCGTCAGGCTCGCGGGATCGCCCTCGTCGCGGAACTCGGGCGCCCAGGAGGCCGGATCGGAGGCGCTGCCGCCCGCGATCAGGCGCAGGTCGAGCGGACGATCGAGATCGGGATAGGGCACGGCCCGCATCAGCGCCTTCGTATAGGTGTGGACGGGCTTCGAGAAGAGCAGGTGGCGGGGCGCGATCTCGACGATACGGCCATGCGCCAGAACGGCAATCCGGTCCGCGATATAATCGACGACCGCGAGGTTGTGGGAGATGAAGAGGTAGGTCAGGCCCAATTCCCGCTTCAGATCCTTGAGCAGGTTCAGCACCTGCGCCTGGACCGAAACGTCGAGCGCCGAGACCGGCTCGTCGCAGATGATGAGGTCCGGGTTCATGGCCAGCGTGCGGGCGATCGAGATGCGCTGACGCTGCCCGCCCGAGAAGGAATGCGGGTAGCGGTTGAGGAAGCGGCGGTCGAGCCCGACCGCTGCCATCAGGTCGCCGACGCGGGCGATCTGCTCCTTGGCGCTGCCGACGCCGTGGATCTCCAGCGGCTCCCGAATGATGTTCATCACTGTCATGCGCGGCGACAGCGACGACACCGGGTCCTGGAAGATCATTTGCAGACGCGGCCGGAAGGCGCGCAACGCCTCGCCCTTCAGCGCTAGGACGTCGATTTCCTTGTTGCCGTCGTTGAAGGTGATGGTGCCACGGTCGGGTTTCATGGCCCGCATCATCAGCTTCGACAGGCTGGTCTTGCCGCACCCGCTCTCGCCCACGAGTCCCAGGCACTCGCCGCGTCGGATGTCGAAGGAAACGTCGTCGACCGCCACGACGCTGTCGCGACGCGTCGTGAGAAAGCCGCCGGCTTTGATGGTGAAGGACTTGCGCAGATTGCGGATGGAGAGGAGCGGCGCCTCCTGGGCCTGCGGCTTGGTTTTCCGCATCGGCACGAGGCGTTGCAGGTCGGCGCCGCTGTCGCGCAGGGCGACGAGGCGTTCGCCCTGCTTCATGTCGAAGGAGGGCAGCGCCTTGAGAAGGGCCTTGAGATAGGGGTGCTGCGGCTGCCGGAAGATGTCGGAGGCCGTTCCGGCCTCGGTGATCTCGCCGTGATAGATCACCACGACCTCGTCGGCCATATTGGCCACCACGCCGAGATCGTGTGTGATGAGAAGGATCGCCATGCCGAGCTCGCTCTGGAGATCGCGCATGAGGTTCAGCACCTGGGCCTGGATCGTCACGTCGAGCGCCGTCGTAGGCTCGTCGGCGATGAGCAGGGCCGGGCGGCAGATGAGCGCCATGGCGAGCATCGCGCGCTGGCGCAAACCACCCGAGAGCTCGAACGGATACATCTTGTAGGCGCGGGTCGGGTCCTTGAAGCCGACGAGCTTCAACATGTGGCGGACCTCGTCGCGCATCTCCTCCGTGGTAACCTTCCGATGCAGGATCAGCGCTTCGCGGATCTGGTTACCGATCGTATGGACGGGCGAAAGCGACGACATGGGCTCCTGAAAGATCATCCCCATGCGGCTGCCGCGCAAAGCGCGGATCTCGGGTCCGTCGCGTCGAAGCCGCGCGAGGTCGATCGGCGCATCGGGAGTCTTGGGATCGGTGAACATCACGTTGCCACCGAGCAACAGCCCGTTTTTGGGCAGCAGCCCCATCACGGTCTGGGAGATGACGGTCTTGCCCGAGCCCGACTCGCCGACCAGCGCCACGGTCTTGCCGGCGGGAACACGAAAACTGACGCCTTTGACGATCTCCGCCACGCCACCCTGCATGGCGAAGCCGACCTTCAGGTCATCAACTCTGAGAATATCCGGAGCGGGGCCGAAAGCAGGGGTCGTCGGAATGGAACGCTCCTGGAACCGATGCAACACGGGTAAGCCTGGGTTGAGCCTAGAGCGTAACGGAATGCCACGCTAACCAAAATTGCGTCGTTTCCGTTCCGCTTTCTGGCTTGGGCCCGAGACAGACCCAAGACGTGCGTCCGATTGATCAAATGCTGCCTGTTCGGCGCGCAGAGGCGGCCTTGGGGCGGCAGGTTGCCGCAGTGGCAGGCAGTTGGAGCCTCACGAGCTCCTTCAACCGGCCTTGCGCTTCAGCGCCGCGGCAGCGACCGCGTAGCCGCCCGCCGCGCCATCGACGAAGTGGACGTGATCGGCCCGACGCGCCGAGGGCACAATGCAGGTCACCAGGGCTTCGGACTGACGGTGCAGCCCGTAACGAAGCAGGTCGGCGCTCTCCGCCGTATCGAGCCGCGCCGCGATCGCCTCGGCGGTTTCAGTCGGACAATCGATGGTCATCATCAGCCCGTCGTCGAACTTGCGAAAATCAGAGTTCTCGACGAGTTGGCGCTTGTACTCGACGGGCGAGAAACCGCCGAAGCGGCGACCGCCGCGCATGAGGCAGGTCGCGAGAAGCGAACGGCCCAGCGTTCTGATGCGGCTCTGAGCGAGAGAGTGGCCCGCGGCGCGGCGAAGCCGGGCCTCCATATCGAGACCGGCGGGTCGCCAGCGAAACTCGGGGCCCTCCGTCGGAACGGGATGACCTCCGCGCGGCCCCTGCCGGGCAATGTCGAGGACGTCGCCGCAGGCTTGGATGAAGCCCGGCGCACGGGCATCCCCCACGGGCTTGACGATGATCGACAGGATCGTTCCGTGGCTGGTCGTGATGGGCCGGAACCGGCAGGTGAGGCCCGTCAGATCCGGCCGAGCCCCGACAGCGGCCGGCTCCAGTGAAAGACGTCCGGCCTTCAGCTCACGCTCGGCCCAATCCCGCCCGCCGCCGGTGAACATGGCGTAATCGACGTTGGCCGAGGCGGCGACACGGGCCACCCGCAAATCGACGCCGGCCTCCCGCAACCGGGTGACCTCCACCATGCCGCCGCGGAGCGTGAGCCCGAGTTCCGACCCGACCCAGGCGACCGTGGCGGCAAGGGCAAGGCCGGCCTTGCCGGCGGCGTCCGGCGCCACGGCGAAGCTCGCGCCGTCACCGGTGAAGACGAAGGGAAAGTCGAGAGTGCCGAGCGCGTTCGACACGGCGGAGATCACCGCCGCCCCGGCGGTGTTGACGGCCTTGTAGCGTCCGGCCTGCAGCGCCTCCGTCGAGGTCACGATATCGGCGAGGCCGAGCCACCAGGTCCCGGGCAGCGGGGTATAGCGGTCCATCTCCACGACGGCGTGGAAGTCTTCCGCCACCGGCAGGGCGGCATAGAAGCCGGCGCTCGTCGACCGCGCATTCTCGGCGCCATCGTGCGGTGTGTTCTGCGGCGCGCCGTCAACCATTCCGCCCCTTTCCGCATTCCCAGCGACCCAGACGAGGGCTTCGGTTTTCCCATAGATCCCGAAGGATTGCATGGCATAAGCTTTGCGAAACGGCCTTTCGTGTCGCGTTGAGGGAGTGCTGAGTGCCCGCCGAACTGAGTTTCTTCGACGAGATGAGCGAGGCCGGCGGATCCCCCCGGCAGGTTTATCGGCGCTTGGCAGAATGGCTGGCCAGCGTGCCGCCCGGCCTCTTGTCCTCCCGCCGGGCGCAGGCGGATCTCCTCTTCCGGCGGATCGGCATCACCTTCGCGGTCTATGGTGACAAGGACGCGACCGAGCGGCTCATCCCCTTTGATATCGTGCCGCGCCTGATCGGGCGGTCGGAATGGGCGCGGCTCGAGGCCGGGCTTCTGCAGCGCGTGAAGGCGCTCAACATGTTCCTGGCCGACCTCTACGGTCCGCGCGAGGTGGTGCGGGCCGGCATCGTGCCGCCAGAACTCATCTACCGGAACCCCTATTTCCGGCCCGAGATGATCGGTGTGAAGGTCCCGCACGACGTCTATGTGCATATCGCCGGCATCGACGTGGTGCGGATCGACGCGGACGACTTCTACGTTCTCGAAGACAATGCCCGCACACCCTCGGGCGTGTCCTACATGCTCGAGAACCGCGAAGTCATGATGCGGCTGTTTCCGGAGCTCTTCTCGGCGCATCGGGTCGCGCCGGTCGAGAATTATCCGGACCAGCTCCTCGCGACGCTGCGGTCGGTGACGCCGCGAACCGCGGACCGCGATCCCGTCGTCGTGCTGCTGACGCCGGGCCAGTTCAACTCCGCCTATTACGAACACTCGTTCCTGGGCGACAAGCTCGGCATCGAACTGGTCGAAGGCCGCGATCTCTTTGTCGAGAACGATGTGGTCTTCATGCGCACCACGGAGGGGCCGAAGCGCGTCGATGTCATCTATCGCCGGCTCGACGACGACTTTCTCGATCCCTTGGCGTTCCGGCCGGATTCGATGCTCGGCGTTCCGGGCCTGATGAGTGCCTATCAGGCAGGCTCGGTCACGCTCGCCAATGCGGTCGGCACCGGTGTGTCGGACGACAAGGCCATCTACAGCTACATGCCCGACATTATCCGCTTCTACCTCGGCGAAGAGGCGAAGCTGAAGAACGTGCCGACATGGCGCTGCCGGGAGGAGCAGTCGCTGCAATATGTGCTCGACCACCTCCCCGAACTCGTCGTCAAGGAGGTCAACGGTTCGGGCGGCTACGGCATGCTGGTGGGGCCCCATGCCACGAAGGCGCAACTCGACAGCTTCACTGCCAAACTGAAGCACGATCCGGCGAACTTCATCGCTCAGCCGACGCTCGCGCTGTCGACCTGCCCGACCGCGACGGCGGCCGGAATCAGCCCCCGCCACGTCGATCTGCGGCCCTTCGTGCTCTCGGGCGCGCGAGGCGCCCGCGTGGTGCCGGGTGGATTGACCCGCGTCGCCATGCAGGAAGGCTCGCTGGTGGTGAATTCCAGTCAGGGCGGCGGCACCAAGGACACATGGATCGTCGACGACGGAGTGCAGGCGTGACGGGCGAGATGTCTCAGAAGATGGGCGGCGGCATGACCCAGACCCTGCCGGACGGCACTACCCAGACCATGGGCGCCGGCACCATGACGCAGCGGCTCGGCGGCGAGAACCGCAGCTTTGCAGGATCGATGGAACGGCCCACGCGCAAGTTCACCATGCTGTCGCGCACGGCCGACAGCCTGTTCTGGATGGCGCGCTACATGGAACGCGCCGAGTTCCTCGCTCGAACGATCGAGGCGGCGCAGCGGCTCTCCGCCCTGCCGACCGCCTATAACGAGCACGGCACCGAGTGGGAGAGCGCGCTCGAATCCTCCGGCATGGCCGACGCCTATCACGCCAAATACGCGACGGCCGAACCCGAGACCGTCATCGACTTCCTCACCTTCGACGCTTCCAATTCGTCGTCGATCCGCAACTGCATCGAATCCGCCCGCACCAACGGACGCGCCGTGCGAACCGCTCTCACGGCCGAGATGTGGGAGGCCATCAACGGTGCCTGGCTCGAGCTGAAGAAGTTCGAGGATGCCCACAAGACCGGACCCGAGTGGACCGCCGAGGTGCCGCGCTTCCTCGATTTCGTGAAACAGACATCGTTGCTCTTCGACGGTTCCATGATCCGCACGATGCTGCGCGACCCGTCCTTCTGGTTCTGCCGGCTCGGTGTCTTCGTCGAACGCGCCGACAACACGGCGCGCATCCTCGACGTCAAATATCACGTGCTTCTGCCCGACACGGAATCGGTCGGCGGTTCGCTCGATTACTTCCAGTGGGCCGCGATCCTGCGGGCGGTGTCGGCGCTCACCGCCTATCACTGGATCTATCGGGAAAGCATCAAGCCTTGGCTGATCGCCGACCTCCTGATCCTGCGCTCCGAAATGCCGCGCTCGCTGCTGAGTTGCTATGAGAACATAGTTGGCTGCCTCGATTCTCTGGGTAAAGCCTACGGTCGCCAGGGCGGCGCCCAGCGCCTCGCCCGGAAGACCATGGCTCAGCTCGAGAATGCTTCGATCGGCGGCCTTTTCCAAAGCGGGTTGCACGAATTCATCACGACCTTCATCGACGATAATAATCGGCTCGGGGTGAGCATCAGCGAACAATATCTGGTGTAGTGACGACGATGAATCTCAAGATCCGCAACGTCATCCGCTTCACCTTCCCGGCCCCGGCCCGTAACCTCACGGCTCTGCTGCGTCTGTCACCGCGGTCGCACGAGGGGCAGCACGTCACCGACAGCCGCATCGACGCCGATATCGATTGTTCGCTGCGGGTGGGCCAGGATGCCTTCGGCAACGTCACGCATAGTTTCAGCGCGGCCGGCCCGCTCGACGGCTTTACGGTGACGGCGGTCTGCATGGTCGAGACCTACGACGCCGCCGGCATGGTGCGCGGGGCCGCCGAGCGCCTGCCGATCGACATCTACCTGCGCGAGACGGAATTGACGACGCTGGACGCCGGATTGCGCCAGTTCGCCGAGCGGGCGACGGCCGGCGAGGCGGAGCCTTTGGGCAAGCTCCACGCCCTGACCGAGGCGGTTCACAGCGAGATCGCCTGGGTGGATCGACCTCCGGAGCCCGGTGCTCCCGTCATCTCCCCCACGGCGGCTCAGGCTTTCGCCGCCAAGACCGGCGACGCTGCGAGCCATGCCCATATCCTGACAGCGGCGGCGCGGCATCTCGGCCTGCCGAGCCGCCACGTCACCGGCTACCTGCAGCGCGACCGCGATACGAAAACGGGCGAGACGAAGACTGCCGCTCATGCCTGGACGGAAGCCTATGTGCCGGCGCTCGGCTGGATCGGGTTCGATTCCGTCGAGAACCTCTGTCCCAACGGCCGGCATGTCCGCGTCGTGACGGGTCTCGACGCGCTCGGCGCCGCCTTCTTTCGCGGCATCGGCACGGAATCCACCTCCGCCCATGCCACGATCCTGGCCGCCTGACGACGGAGCGGCCTGAACCTGTTCAGGTCGGAGGAGCGCGGCCTAAGCAGCCGTTCAGCGCTTCGCCTCGGACAGGCTCTCGACCCGGTCCTTCAGTGCAGCGTTCATCTTGACGAGGCCGTCCCGCACCGTGCGGGTGGCGACGACGCTGGCGCCCGGGGCCAGGATGCCGGAGAAGGTCTGCGTCTGGGTCACGCGAACCCCGGCCGGGTCGGGCGACAGTTCGATGATGTGATCGCGGTCGAACAGGCCCGATAGCTTCATCTTGCTCTGCCAGGTGATGCCCGAGTTGACGGCGATCCGCGTCACCACGGCGGGGATCGCCAATGTGCCGACCGGCGAGGCGATCGACACGACGATCTTCGAGCCCTTGCGCTGCTGGCCCTCGATGGCGCGCAGCGTCGGATTCCACTCGTCATAGGCCTTCCAGTCCATCAGGACCTTCCATACGGCCGCGGGCGTCCCCGCGATATCGATCGATGCCGTGATGCTCGTCATGCCGATAGTCCCCGATGGTTGAAGGTCCGCGCCGGTCCGGGCTTCTGTGGCTCTCGCCGACGCCTCGTGCTTTATGGCGGGCCCTCGACGGATTTGCACCCATGATCGTCCGGCCACGTCGCAGCGCCCTCTATGTCCCCGGTTCGAACCCTCGGGCGCTGGCGAAGTCGCGCACCCTCGACGCCGATGTCCTGATCTTCGATCTGGAGGATGCCGTCGCGCCGGACGACAAGGTGGGAGCGCGCGAGGCCGTGATGCGGGCTCTTCGAGAAGGTGGCTTCGGCCGCCGCGAATGCGTGGTCCGCGTCAATGAGCAGGATACGCCTTGGGGGCCCGGCGATTTGGCGGCTGTGGCCGAAGCCGGCCCCGACGCCATCCTGCTTCCCAAGGTCTCGCGTGCCGGCCAGGTCACCGAAGCGGCCCGGATCCTCGACCATGTCGCCGGGGCAGAGCGGGTCAGGCTCTGGGCCATGGTGGAGACGCCGGCGGCCGTGCTCGGCATCGCCGACATTGCGCGCGCGAGCACCGATGTGTCGTCACGGCTCGACGTGCTGGTGATGGGCACCAACGATCTCGCCAAGGATCTTCGCCTGCGGGTCGGACCGGGACGAGAGCCACTGCTGGTCTGGCTCGCCTCCGGCGTCGCGGCGGCGCGCTGTCACGGGCTCGATATCCTCGACGGTGTGTTCAACGGGCTCGACGACCCGGCCGGGCTCGCCGCCGAGGCTCGCCAGGGTCGCACCTACGGCATGGACGGCAAGACCTGCATCCACCCCGGGCAGATCGCCGCCTGCAACGAAGCTTTCTCGCCGGACCCTGCGGAACTGGCCTGGGCTCGCCGCCTGGTGTCGGCTTTCGACGCACCCGAGAGCGCGGCGGTCAACGTGCTGCGCATCGACGGGCAGATGGTGGAGCGGCTCCACGCCGAGGCGGCACGCGGCCTGCTCGCTGTGGAGCGGATGCTGGCCGAGCACCGCGCCGAGGTCGCCTCGCCGGAGCTTTGACCGGCTGACAGCGGCAGGTTAGACCAGCGCCGGCGAAAAAGACCGCCCGGGACGCGTGCCGAACGCCCCCCTGAGGCGTTGGATCGGTCTGGGATCGAACCGGTGGTTGATCCGCGCCAAGCCTTTCGGGGTGCGGCCGGACGGAATGCGGAGAAGGAAGCGGGTATGGCGGACAACGGAAACCGTGGGCCGAACGACTTCCGGGCGCGCACCGTCAAGCGGAGGCGCGAGCCCCCGATCATCGACGCTTCCGCCACCGAGGTCCCGCCCGAAGCCACCGTTGCTGCCGATACGCCCGCCGCTGAACCACTCGTCACGCCCGCGGTCGGCGAAGAGGAGACGATCGGTCGGACAGAGCCGGACAGAGCCGAGCCGGTCCTCTTCGGGGGTTCGCGGCGAGAGGCTTCGGTCAAGCCGGACGGCGAGACGACGCCGTCGCTCGAGACCGTCGTGCCTGGCGACATCGGGCCCGAGACCGTCGTCGAGCCCGAACGTGAGCCCGCCGTCGCTCCCGACGCGTCCACCTCTCCGGAAGAACCCGTCCTGTCTCCCTCTGCCACGCCGTCCGACGTTTCCGGGTCTACGGTGCCGCCCTATGCCGGACCTCCGGCGGCGCGTGCTGCAGGTGGCGGAGCCGCGCCTTGGCTCCTCGGCATTTGCAGCCTGGCTCTCGCGGCGGCCCTCGCCTGGGTTCTCTATACCGAACCGCAGCGCAGCGGCCGTGACGAGATCGACGAACTCCGCACCAAGGTCGCGGCCCTGGAAACGCGTCCCGATCCGGCCCAGCTCCAGGGTAGCATTGCGGCGTTGGACAAGCGCCTCTCCGCCGCCGATGCCGATCGTGCTGCCCTCGCCCAGGCCGTGGGCGGGATGTCGGCCCGCATCGACGCCGCGAAGCCCGCGGCAGAAGCTGCCCCTTCGGGCGACGCCGCGGTCGCGACCGTCGGGGCTCTGGGCGCTCTCGCCGCCAAGGTCGACGGGCTCGATGGGCGCCTCGGCGCTTTGACCACGGCCCAGGACCGCACCGACAAGGCGGTGGCCGACCTCCCGAAGCCGGTCGCGCCCGATTTCGGCCCGGTCAACGCTCGGATGGCCGATGTGGACGGCCGTGTGACGACGCTCGACGGCAAGGTCAACGCCGGCGAGGCGCGCCTCAACGGCTTCGACACGAAAGTCAATGCCGTCGACAGCAAGATCAACGGCTTCGACGCCCGCATGAACGGCTTCGAGAACCGCACCAACGGGATCGATGCCCGCACCAACGAGACGGCGGCCGGCCTCGGGACCCTGCAAGCCACCATCGCCAACTTGCCGCGCGTCGATCTCGGCCCGCTTCAGGCCGCCACCACGGCCCTCGACGGCAAGGTGGCCAAGATCGAGGGGCAGCTCGCCGCTCCCAAGGACGGTGAGCGTGTGACCGAGGCGCGCGCTGTCGGCAGCGCCGACGAGACCCGCGCCACGCCGATCGCACTGGTCGGTCAAGCGGTGGTTCGCGCCGTCGCCGACGGTCGTCCCTATGCGCAGGATCTCGAGACGCTGAAGGCGCTCGGCGCCGATCCCGAGGCGGTGGCCAAACTGTCGCCCCTGGCCGCCGAGGGAGCGCCGACCGTCGGCGCCCTGCACCAGCGTTGGCAGG
>JAYVMK010000509.1:0-3789 GCA_043758995.1 Lichenibacterium sp.
ACTTCCAGGTTGATCTGGGGATGGGTGCAAGTCGTATGCCCTTTGCGGGTCAGCGAACCCCAGCTTTCCCCCTACTCCGTGTCGGCTCGGCGATTCGCAGCTCGATTGTTGCTCCCCAAGCCGATCCGCCGGCACCACCTCTGGCGTTTTCCGATCGACTGGTGCGAGGTGTCCGCCTCGATCCGGTCCCGACGTGCCAACAGTCGCTGCCGAGGCGGTGGTCGGCCGCACGGACGTGTGGTGCCGCCTCTCGGCGATGGCCGCGGGTTGGAGGATGAGACCCAGCGCTCGCGTCACGCGACAGGCAAGGCCGTGCGCCGCCTATCGCCGGCACCGGCGAAGTCGGTGGACTCGACATCGACGTCGTCGGCGGGATGACCAGCCGGCGCTCTCCCGAATATTCGCGGCTCCACGGCCTTGCTCCGGATGCGAGCGTCGAGATGCACGCCGAGTGGCGTGACCGTGTCCATCCAGGAAATCTCGAGCAAGCCGAGCAACGGCTGTTCTGGGCTCTGAAAGGCGACGGGTTTTCTACGAAGGTGAGTATCGCATCATCCGTCCGAGTGGCGAAGCGGTACGCTGGATCGCAGCGCGCGCCGATGTCGAACGCGATCCCGGCAGTAAGGCGATCCGCCTAGTAGGCCGCACATCGATATCACCGAACAAAAGCACGCGCATGCAGCGCTGCGCGAAAGCGAAGCCCGCTTTCATGCACTGCGACGGTCGGATCGTCTTCGATCTACAGAACGAGTTCAGAACCGCGCGAGGATGCGTCAGCTTCCAGGGGTTGCCTTTCTTGCCGACACCGACGCAACGACGAGAGACCGGGTCGAAAGATACATTCTAGATGGAGAGCGATTGCAGGTCCTTGAGGCGGTCGATCGAGCGATCGGCGGGTTATCCCCTGCCCGCGTTTCGGTCTTTTATCCGCAGCCAGGTTCGCCACTCCGGGCTGGTGATCCGAACCGTGTTCGGCTCCGATCGCCAAGCGACAAGCCGCCATTCTTCCGGTGTCATGACCCGCAGCGCTACGGCCTGCCTGATGGCGGTTTTCACGGTTGACCGGAGCTTCCAGGCAGAATCGTGACGTGGCCGATGACGAGCCTGCGGAGGCCGCGGCGCGCCACCTCAGCGACGATCGTCGATAGGACAGCGGTTTCGGTCATCGCAAATAGGGCTCGAGCTGCGGCGGAAGTCAGCCAGAGCCCGTCCAGCGTCGTCGGCGCTCCATGTAAGTCGGAGAGCGCGGCCTTGAGCTTGCGGCACTCCAGGCTCCACTTGCGTCGGCGATCTGCTCGGTGATCGTCCGATAGGCAAAGCCCTTCAATATGGTTGCCGACAACTTGGCGGGCCGAACCAATGGCGTGCCTGGTAGGGCCGCTTGAATCTGTTCCGCGTACCTATCCCCGGCCCTCGTCGGGGCGGGTCCAGAGGCCTCGTTCCTGGCACGCAGCGGGTCTCTCTCGTTTAAACGTCTTATGCGGCTATCAGTCCTCGCATCACGCGTGACGCGCGCCTTCCGAAGACGCCTGGAAGCGGCGACGGTGTCAGATCGGGAATGACACCTTCATCGCAGTCCCAGCCCCGTCTGTTATGGATTGTTACCCATGCTGGAACCTGAGTAAACGAGCGGCAGAACTGCTGCCGTCTCGCGCTACCGTCTCAGGCGTGCTTAGCTCCCTTTGCGGAGCAGCGCATGCCAGGAAGCCCGAAGCCGAGCAAAGTCAGATCGCAGCCGGCAGCAAAGTTCGACCGCTTCACGACCTTGGTGTTGGTGATCGCCATTGTCATGACGGCCATTGTGCTGATCCGGCTTGGGCCAGCGACCGCCATGGAGCGGTTGTTCGTCACTTTCTGAGGCTGCGGCGCACATGATGCTAAAGCAGGTTGCGGCGATCACCGCACCGCGGTCAGGGGCTCGCTGCCATACTTCAGGAAGTCATCAACCTTGCGTCTCAACAGCACCAACCAACCGGCACAGATCGACCCCTTCGGCCTTGTCTTCACCATGCAGGGCCAGGACGGTATCGTACGCTGCCACGTGTTCCGAGGCGCTGTCGACGAGCTAGAGAACAGCCACGCCCGCGACGATGCGGAGATGCTTCGGCGGTTCACCGCTCACCGCCGACGTCTCGAGGCGGTCGCCGAGCGGATGCATGGGGCGGGCCACGCTACGCCTTGGATCAACGTCGTGGATCTGCTCCTCGGCGTCTCGCCGGACGCGTGGGACTACGACTGATGTGGCCTAAAATTAGCTCGATCGTCCTTACAGGATGCGGAGAAGCGGGAGGCACGAATGGACGCGAAACTGTTGCCAAGTGGCTTCGACATACAGGTGACGACGCCTGAGGGACGGCGTTTAATTTTCCCGATCCATGAGCTACAAGCGACGCGTCGGCCGCCAAAGCTCGCCAACGGCGCAAGTGACCTGCCCGTGCGTAGCCCGCTCCAAATTCTGGAGGCGGCTCGAGCCGCAGCCCAGGAATTTGCGATCCTCAACGATCTGATTTGACCCCTCGCCCTCTCATTGCCGACGTGCTGTGATCCGTAGTCGAGGCGGGAACAGCTCATGATGGATGAGGAGAGGCGACGCCCGAAGCGGACCACGGCTGCGGCGCGCTTCGACGAAATCACGCTTGCAGCCTTCACGGTCCTGCTGCTTGTGACGGTCGCTGCCGTATTTACGGTCGGCATGGCCACCGCGGAGGACCATCTCAGCTGCCGGCTAAACGATCTCGTCAATCTCCTCCTGAACTATCCGAGGGCGTGCCACTGACCCGCTATCGCAGCATTGGCCTGAGCCTTGATACGGGGTGTGGGCTGAGTCCAAGAATCATCGATCATGTCGGACGAGGACCGCATCGTCCGTGTGGTTCGTCTTGTGCGTGCCGGATAGGCACGACCTCGAAGCAATGATCGGGGTTGGTGCCGAGGTGACCGGCATCCGTGAAGATGAGCACTGGATCGTGTGGCGATGGCATCAATGTCGAAGTCCTACGCAGGCGAGGCTCGACGCTCCATCGCGGCGGTAACGGCGCTGGGGTTTGGGGAGGAGTGACCAGCCTTCCGAAATGACGGTCTGAGATCAGTTCCTGCGCAAACGGCCGTGACGGCCCTATCTGAGGCCGCCTGCGCTCGCCGGGCGGCGACGGGTAATGCCGGCACCGGCATCTCGGCGGAGCACCGGCACGGCTGAGAAGTCGACTCCTCGTCATCGTCGATGGGTTGGCGGGCGCACAGCATGGACCTTGGATCGTTGAAGTCGTCGACTCCCCCAAGGGCGAACCGCTTGCCGTTTCTGGCGCGGCATACTTTGCATACGTGGTGATCGCCGGCCGATCGCCAACGGGAGTGGGTGACGCCGATCGCCTCGGCCCGACCCCGGTTAAAGTCGAATCGCAGGCGCGCCTGTCGCATCAGGCCTTCCACTTACGCCTTGTGATCCACTCGATTGCGTCCTTCGTGCGCCGCTTCCGCTTACCGTGTCGTACGGCCCGTCGATGGATCGAGAAAGCAGCGCGTCAGTTGCCCGCTTCCTAAGCATCAAGTTGAAAAACTTATTCATCGATTGTGAGGCGGTCATCACCGATTTCAGGAATCCATGCGTGAGGTCATTCCAGAAGGGCGGCGTCGAAGCCACCAGCGAGTGAGTATCCTGTGAATCAAGCGTAAGTTATGGTTGGATAAATTATGACGTCTGAGCGACGCATATTGAAGGTCGTTTATGGGGGAACCAACATGGCGAGCATCCGTCCGATAGCTAAGCCGTCTCAGGAATCCAAGGGCACA
>JAYVMK010000510.1:0-3179 GCA_043758995.1 Lichenibacterium sp.
CGAGGTGCTGCGCCGCCGCATCGACGCCTCCGGCACCAAGGAGCCGACGATCCAGCGCGAGGGCAACGACCGCATCATGGTCGAGGTGCCGGGCCTCCAGGACACGCAGCATCTCAAGGACCTGCTCGGCGCGACCGCCAAGCTCGACTTCCGCCTCGTGGCGCAGCCGGGCGACAACCCGGCCGATGTCGAGAGCCTGCCCTTCTACAAGAACAGCCGGCCTGGAACGGAGGCGGTCGAAAAGCGCGTCATAGTGGATGGCGCCGACCTTACGGATGCGCGTCCTGCTTTCGACCAGCAGGGGCGGGCTGACGTCGAGTTCAAGTTCAACCTGCGCGGCGGCCAGCTCTTCGGCGCGGCCACGGCGGCCAATGTCGGCAAGCCCTTCGCGGTCGTGCTCGACAACCAGATCGTCACCGACCCCGTGATCCAGACGCCCATCATGGGCGGATCGGGCATCATCACGGGCAATTATACGGTCGAGCAGGCCAATGATCTCGCCGTGTTGCTGAAGGCCGGCGCGCTGCCTGCCAAGCTGACCGTCGTCGAGGAGCGCACTGTCGGTCCCGGCCTCGGACAGGATTCGATCGACGCCGGAGAGCGCGCCGCGCTCGTCGCCGGCGTTCTGGTGGTGGGCTACATGCTGCTCACCTACGGCGTGTTCGGCGTCTTCGCCGATATCGCGCTGGCGGTTCACATCATGCTGATCTTCGCCGCCATGGTGCTGCTCGGCGCCACGCTGACGCTGCCCGGAATCGCCGGCATCGTGTTGACGATCGGCATGGCGGTCGACGCCAACGTGCTGATCTACGAGCGCATCCGGGAGGAGAACCATGCCGGACGCTCGGTCATTGCCTCGCTCGACTCGGGCTTCAAGCGCGCCTTCGCCACTATCGTCGATTCCAACGTCACCCTGTTCGTCGCGGCGCTGATCCTCTACCTCTTCGGCTCGGGGCCGGTGCGCGGCTTCGCGGTGTCTCTGGGCCTCGGCATCCTGACCTCCATCGTGACGGCCGTCACCATGACCCGCATGATGATCGCCCTCTGGTACCGCGCCAAGCGGCCCCAGCGCCTGCCGATCTGAGGAGAAACCCATGCCGCTCCTCCGCCTCGCTCCCGAGAACACCAAATTCGGCTTCATGCGCTTCCGGCGCTGGAGCTACCCTTTCTCGGCCTTTCTCTCGATCGTCTCGGTGCTGATGTTCGTGCTGGTCGGCATGAACTTCGGCATCGACTTTGCCGGCGGCACATTGATGGAAGTGCGCGCCAAGACCGGCGATGCCGACCTGAGCCAGCTTCGCAGCCTCGGCGAGAAGACCGGCCTCGGCCATGTCGAGGTCCAGGGCTTCGGCAACAAGACGGATGCCACGATCCGCTTCGGTGTCCAGCCCGGCGGCGACGCCGCGCAGGAGGGCGCCGTCAAGCAGGTCCAAGCCGTTCTCGCCGACAAATACGAGTTTCGCCGCGTCGAAGTCGTGGGACCCCGGGTTTCGGGAGAACTCGTCCAGTCGGGCACGATCGGTGTCGTCGTGTCGATCTTCGCCGTGCTGATGTATCTCTGGTTTCGCTTCGAGTGGCAGTTCGCCGTCGGCGCCGTCATCGCCACGATGCACGACCTGTTGCTCACGGTCGGCTTCTTTTCGGTCACCCATCTCGAATTCAATACGACCTCGATCGCCGCCATCCTGACCATCGTGGGCTATTCGCTCAACGAGGCCGTGATCGTTCTCGACCGCATCCGTGAGGTCATGCGCAAGTACAAGCGCATCTCGACCGCCGAGATGATCGACATGTCGATCAACGCCGTCCTGCCCCGCACCATCATGACCGCCACGACGGTGTTCCTGGCCCTGCTGGCGCTGGTGCTGTTCGGCGGCGAGGTGATCAAGAGCTTCTCGCTGGCGATGATGTGGGGCATCTTCGTCGGGACATACTCGTCCATCTTCATCTGCTCGCCTATCCTGATCTATCTCGGGGTGCGCAGCGAGCAGCGGGCCGAGGCCAAGGCCGGCACGCCGGGCGGTGGCGGCGGCAGCAAGAAGCCTCCGACGGGAGGCAAGCCGACGGCTCCGGTGGCGGCGGAATGAGCGAGCCGTCGTTCGGGTCGGGCTTCATCGCTGGGCAATATTCGATCGACGGCTACGGCACGGGTGGCTTCAGCTTCGGCCACGTTTCGCACCGCGGCTCCATTCTCATGGTGCCGGAGGGTGTTCATATCTGGTCGGCGACGCAGCCTTCCGAGATCACGGCCGAGTCGCTGGCGCCGGTCTTCGCCACCGCGCCGGGCACCATCGATCTGCTGCTGATCGGCACCGGCACGGACCTGGTCCCCGTGCCGCCCGCTCTGCGCGCCGCCCTCAAGGCCGTCGGTATCGTGGTCGAGCCCATGGCGACCGGTGCCGCGGCCCGAACCTACAACATTCTCCTGGGCGAAAGGCGCCGCGTCGCCGCAGCGCTGATCGCGGTCGCGTGAGCCCGGGCGAGGGACCTGTCGCCGCCGCCTATGCCCATTGCGAGGCGGAACTCCGCGCCGAAGATCACGACGCCTGGTTGGCGGCGTTGCTGGCGCCGCTCGATGCTCGCCCGCATCTCCACGCGCTCGGTGCCTTCGTCCATGAGGTGGCTCAGGTGCGGTCCCGCGTCAGGCAGCCGGCGGCCGGCGAGATCCGGCTGCAATGGTGGCAGGACGTCATCGACGGCGAGCGTGGTTCCGAGGCTGCCGCCCATCCTGTGGCGGCCGCGCTGCTCGACACGATGCGGCACGCGATGCTGCCCGCCGCGCCCTTTGGTGACCTGCTCGACGGCTTACGCCTGGCGCTCTACGACGAGCCGCCGGCCGATATCCCCGCGATGGAGCGCCGATTCCTCGCAACCCACGGAACGCCGATCCGTCTTGCCGCTCGCGTGCTTGGCGGGGGTGCCGGCACCGATCCCGCGGCAGACGAGGCGGGCGTTGCGCGAGGGATCGCCGACCTGCTGCATCGCATGCGGAGCGACTCGAACGACCATTCCGTGCTTTTGCCGACCGAGCTTCTGGGACGGCACGGCGCGGCCCAGGCCGACATCGACGCACGCCGGGCGACGCCGGCCGCGAAGGCAGCCGTATCGGAACTCGTGTCGGTCGCCCGGACGAGGCTCGGACAGCTGAGAGCCAAGCGTGGCACGCTCGGGCCGGCGAG
>JAYVMK010000511.1:0-3556 GCA_043758995.1 Lichenibacterium sp.
ACTCCTGGTAATCCCTACTGTCGCGAACCGCCGGCTCCACAAACATATGATGGTGTCGGCCGACGATCTCTTCCAGTTTATAGCCCATCAGCGACAGAAAATTCTCGTTCGCCGCGATGATCTTGCCGTCGGGCTCGAATTCTATGACAGCCTGAGCACGATCGACGGCCCGGACCTTACAGATCATGACTTTCAGATCCTCTGGCGTGAAGCCAAACGTGGTCTGCGGGCGGCGGAAGAACATGACTCGGACACCTCAACTTTGATCGAGGGCGAGACTGCCCGCTGTTGATTAAAATTCAAGTAATCCGCAGCCCGTGGTGAAAGCGCCTCACGCTCGGTGCTGTCACTCGAGCCCGAATGCCACGATCGATGTGCAATGCCCGTTGCCGGCAGAGAGCGATGGCTTGAAGGACGGAGCACAGCTCCGTGGGTCGACCTGTGGCGGATTTGACGGGGGATCGGCAGACGGCCCGGACAGGCCGGGCCGTCTCGGCTTCGCCATCTCGTCGCGTTATGTCGGACAACGGTCGCCCTCACGGCGCGCCGACGGAGCCAAGTCCATGATCACCTTTTACTACAATCTCGCCCCCAATCCCATGAAGGTGGCTCTGTTCCTCGAGGAGGCCGGGCTCGACTACGCGACCGTGCCGGTCGACTCGCGCAAAGGCGAGCAGCATTCGGAGAGGTTCAAGGCTCTCAATCCCAACGGCAAGCTGCCTGTCATCGTCGATGGCGACGCGACGGTCTTCGACTCCAACGCCATCCTGCTCTATCTCGCCGACAAGACGGGCCAGTTCGTCCCGAAGTCCGGCGACAGACTGCGAGGCGAACTCTATTCCTGGATGATGTTCGTGGCGTCCGGCATCGGGCCCTATTCGGGCCAGGCCGTCCACTTCAAGCATTTCGCCCCGAAGCCGCAGGACTATGCGGTCGAGCGCTATGACTTCGAGGCGCTTCGCCACTGGTCGATCATCGATGCCAGACTGGCGCAGCATTCCTTCATGCTGGGCGACGATTACTCGATCGTCGACATGGCGGTTTGGGGTTGGGCGCGGATGCTGCCCTTCGTGATGGGCGAGGACGCCTGGAGCAAGCTGCCGAACATCAAGCGCCTGCTCGATACGGTCAGTGCGCGGCCGGCGGCCCAGCGGGCAGAGGCCATCAAGGAGAAGCACAGCTTCAAAGCCGAGATGGACGACGAGGCGCGCCGCCACATGTTCCCCGCCACCGCCAAATCGGCCGCCTGAGACACCGGTCTGGCGCTCGCATGATCCGGCACGTGGTCCACTGCGACTGGAGCATGCGGGCCGCCGGGCGCTGGATGGCGACAGCCCGGCGGGCGGCCGACGGATCCTGGTCGGCCTCCGGACCGTGCCCCGTCCCGGACGCCTCCACGTTCCTGGACAAGCTTTTCGCCCTCGCCGAGGACGGGGTGACCCTGGCGGCTTTCGACTTCCCCATCGGCTTTCCGGCAGGCTACGGGGTGCAGACGCCCTATCCCGATTTCCCGGCCGTGCTCGACGCCATCGGCCGGGACGCCTGGCCGGAGATCTTCGAAGTGGCTTCGGCGCCGGATGAAGTCGGACCGTTGCGACCCTTCTATCCGAGGCGTCCCGGAGCGGCTCGATTGCAGCATCTGCTAGAGGGCCATGGTGTCGCGCACCCGGAGGCCCTGGTCAGGGCTTGCGAGCGCGCCGGCTTGGATGGTGGGTCGGCCGGCTGCATGTTCTGGACGCTGGGGGCGAAGCAGGTCGGCAAGGCCGCGCTGTCCGGTTGGAGAGAGGTCATCGGACCGGCCCGGTACCGTGGCGCGAAGATCTGGCCCTTCGACGGCAGCCTCGCCGAACTGGCCGACGCCGGTGGCCTGATCCTCGCCGAATCCTACCCCGGCGATGCCTATGGACAGATCGGACTGTCCTTCGCGCGAAAGAGCAAGAGGCGCATGTCGGACCGCGCGGGTTTCGCCGCAGACCTGATGCACTGGGCGGCGTCACGCGGCCTTACGCTCGACGATCGCCTGGCGTCGGCGATCCGCGGCGGATTTCCGGCGACGTCGGGGCAGGACGACGGATTCGACGCCGTCGTGGGTCTGCTGGCAGCGATCGCTGTCGCGACGGGCGATCGCCCGGACGGTGCACCCGCTACCGATGCGGTTCGGCTCTGGGAGGGTTGGATCCTGGGGAAGCGGGTCGCGCCTTAAACAGTCGCGGCGACACGCGCCTTCCGCTTCGGCGCCGCTTTGACCGGGGGAGGGGCCGCCGCGGCGATTTCACGGTCCGACGCCTCCTTGGCGAGGCGCATGGCCTTCAGTCGCGCCGTCTTCTGGCTTTCGGCGTTCTTTGCGGCCCGAACCTCGGTCAGTGCCTGATCGGCCTCGGTCTTGCGGCGTTCGGCCAAGTGGAACTTCGATTCCGCCTTGGCGCGAGCATCCGTCGGAGCCTTGGAACTGAAACTCATGGCGCGTCCTCCAGTATCGCGAACATCGCGACAGTCGCGGCGCCCGTCGTCGGCGGCGGATGTCGGGCAGGGTCCGGAGCTCTTCCAGTCCCGGACACGCCTCTGGCGAACATACGATGGCCGTTGACCGCCGTTGATCGGCCTTGTCGCGCAGCTCGCAAAATCAGCTGCGATGCACATGGTCGATCTTACCCAAACTGCGACCTTTCGAGACGTCATGTCAAGGCGATCTCTTGTTGGACCTGCGCCGGAAGGGCCTGTTTCGGCAGCAATAATCCCGATGTCGCCGGCTATTCTGCCGACGTTCACTCCGATGGCGGGTAGGGCGCCGGCATAGGATTGCGATGCTTCGAAGCGCGGTGTTCGGACGCCCGTGCTGGCGCGGCGTGGTTGTGAGGGGGCAGGATCCCCGGGACGTCGCGCGCGTTGTGCCCCGAGGACGACCGTCCCGGATCCGGCACCCGGATCGCAACGATCGGAGGATCAGACATGCGCACCACCACGACGAAGGCCTTCCTTCTTCTGGGCCTCGCCGCCGCAGGTTCGGCAGCTTCGGGTGCCTTCGCCCAATCCGCTGCCCCCGCCCCGGCGCCCACGCCGCCGCCGCCGCCGGCTGTTGCAGCCCCACAGGCTCCGGTCGCGACCGGTGCCGACCAGGTCCAGCAGATCGCCCTGACACCGGCGCTGGTCGACCAGTTCCTCGCCGCCAAGAAGGACATCGACGCCGTGTTGGACAAGCTGCCCGACGGCGTCGATCAGCCCGATCCCGCCACCATGACCAAGCTCGACGCCGTCGCCAAAGCCAATAAGTTCGACGATTACAAGCAGTACGGCCTGACCGAGTCCAATATCGGTATCGTGATGGCCGGCGTCGATCCTGAAACGAAGAAGTACATCGGTCCGGAAGCCGTCATCAAGAAGCAGATCGCCGAGGTCCAGGCCGACAAGCAGATCGCCGCCAAGGACAAGAAGGATACGGTGGATCAGCTCAACGCCGCGATGGCGACCATCCCCAAGCTGCAATATCCCGGCAATGTCGATGTGGTGTCGAAGAACGTGGACAGGTTGAACGAGGCGATGCCGCAGGACTGAGGTC
>JAYVMK010000512.1:0-3114 GCA_043758995.1 Lichenibacterium sp.
AGGGCTGACAGAGGTCATGCGATCGGCCGAGACTCCCAAAGCGGCGGCTTCGATCATGGAGCCCAACGGCGAGGTGCTCAGGAGCCCATCGACCACCAACGGATGCCCCGGCATCAGCAGCGGCGCCAGACGCACCGCATCCGGGGGCGGCAGGCGCACCACGGTGCCGCCGTCGAGCAACACGCCGTTCACGTCGCCGCGCGCCCCGTGCAGGACGAGCCGGATACGGCCCTCGAGGCGATGGTTCGCCGTGGTCACGGGCACGCCGATGGCGTTTTCGTCGGACGGAGGCGAAGGGCCGGGCCCCGTGTCGACCACCGTCTGCCCGCTGGTCTCGTCCGCGATCGAGACGGCCTGGACGAGCGGGAGCGCCGCGACCTTGAGGCCCTGGATCGTGACCATGTCGCCGGGGCGAACCACGCGCAGGATGGCCCGCGAGAGGTGAGGTGGCGTCTTCACCTCGGTCCCGTCGCCGAGAACGAGGCCGTCGATGGCGCCGCGCGGCGTGAACGTGAAGAGGTCGACCCGACCTTTGAAGGCCGGCAACCCCCACAGGCGAGATCCGACGAGGTTCGGAGCCGCGTCCGACGAAGCGGCGGCTCCGCTGAGCAGCACCGCGAAGGCGGCGAGAAGGACGATCGTGGCATGCATCGTGCGGGCGGTCCGGTGTGCGACTTGAACGCCTTGGCCTCTGCACCCCGCATACCACAATCACCCCGTTGAATTCGTTTGGGTTTTATTCCTTCAAGGCCGCGCCAGTGTCGTCCAGGGGGACAGGCTCCGTCCGATCCGCGGACAGCGCCAGGCCATAGCGCTCGAGCTTGGCGTAGAGAAACTGCCGACGGATGTTCAGTGCGCGCGCCGCTTCGGCGCGATTGCCTCCGCTGCGCGCAAGCGCTCTCCGGATGAGAAATTCCTCGAGCCTCGCCACGGCCGACGGCAGGTCCTCGTCCGGCCAGTCGACGTCGGCGGACCCAGCAGGATACGCGGTGAGAAAGGCCAGATCCTCGGCCGTCACGCTCGGCGCCCGGACCAGCGCCGAGACGCGCTGCATGGCATTGCGAAGCTCACGGACGTTGCCCGGCCAAGCATAGCTGACGAGAATGGCCGCGGCATCGGCGGACAGGCTCGGGCCGCCCGCTTCGCGGAGGAAATGCTCGGCTAGCGGTACGATATCGGCGATGCGCTCCCGCAGTGGCGGCAGGCGGATCGGCACGACGTTGAGCCTGTAGAACAGGTCTTCGCGGAAGCTTCCCTCGCGCACCCGTTCGACGAGGTCGCGATGCGTCGCCGCCACGATCCTGACATCGACGGTCGCCGGCCGCCCGCCGACCGGCGTCACGACGCGTTCCTGCAGGACGCGCAAGATTTTGGCCTGCATGGCCAGATCCATATCGCCGATCTCGTCGAGGAACAGGGTGCCGCCATGCGCGTCGCGGAAGGCACCGGTGCGGTCCCCCGAGGCGCCTGTGAAGGCTCCCCTGATGTGGCCGAAAAGCTCGCTTTCCAGGAGATCACGCGGGATCGCGGCGCAGTTCACCGCCACGAAAGCCGCAGAGGAGCGGCGGCCATGATCGTGGATGGCCCGGGCCACGACCTCCTTGCCGGAGCCGGTCTCGCCCGTCACCAGCACGGTCGTCTTGCCGTCGGCCAGGAGACCGATGGTCTTCTGTACCATCCGCATGGCGGCGCTGGTGCCGATGAAGGTTTCGGCGGTCGCCGCATCGACCGGCGAGGCCGCGGCACGCGAGGCCAGCATGGCGTCGAGCACGCGCGCGAGTTCGGCCTGATCGATCGGCTTCGTCAGATGGTCGGCGGCGCCGAGCCGCATGGCTTCGATCGTATTGGCCGCGGTGGCATGGGCGGTGAGGATGGCGACGGGCGGGGCGTCAGCCCGGGCCCGGATGCGGCGCAGCAGTTCGAGCCCGTCCATGCCCGGCATCCGCAGGTCGAGCAGCACGGCATCGACGCCGCCCCGGGCCACGGCGGCGTCTCCCTCGAGGCCCGACGCCGCCTCGCTGACCGCATGGCCGAGATCGCCCACGGCCTCTACCAGGGCCTCGCGGAAGGGAGCGTCATCGTCGACGATCAGCACGTGAGCCATGGGATCTCGATCAGGAAGTGCGTGTGAATGCCCCGGCGCTCGAAGAAGGCCGCACCGCCATGGGCGCGGGCGATCTCGCGCACGATGGAGAGGCCGAGCCCGGCCCGTTCGGGATGGCCGGTGACGAAGGGGTCGAACAGCGTGGCGCCGATCGTCTCGGGCGGTCCCGCACCGGTGTCGGCGACCGACAGGACGAGCCGGTTCTCGACCATCGCCGCCGACAGCGAAACCTCGCCGCCGTCGGGAGCGGCTTCGAGAGCATTGGCGAGCAGCGCCTCCAAGGCGCGACGGATCTGGTCCGGATCCAAGCGCGCCGTCTCGATCTCACAATCCACGGTGAGGCGGATGCCGCGCAGGCGCGCGGCATCCTCGAACGGCGCCACACAGGCGGCCAGAAGCTCCGGCAGAGACGTCTCGAGGCTGCGGGTGGGGTCGCGCTCGGCGACCGTCAGGAGACGACGGACCAGGACGTCCATCCGGTCCACCTGCGCCATTACCAGGGTCAGGGCCTGCACCTTGCGCTCGTCCCCGCCGCGCAACGCGCTCTCGGCCTTGAGCCGCATGGCGGCGATGGGATTGCGGATCTCATGCGCCACCCCAGCGGTGACGCGGCCGATGGCGGCGAGGCGCTCGGCCTCGGCGATCTGGCGCGACAGCGCCGCCGTTTCGACATGGGACCGGGCGAGACGCCGCCCCGCCTCGTTCATCGCCAGAACGATGCGATCCAGTTCCTGCTCGCCCGTCGCCCCGAGATGGGGCAGATCCTCGCTGCCGGCCGCCGCGAGGACGGCCTCGATCCGGCCGACGTGACGCCCCCAGGTCAGGACCAACCGGATGGCCAGCGCCGCAGCCCCCGCCACGGCGATGCTCAAGATCGCCAGCCCCGCCATGAGTTGAAGATAGGTGCTGCCGGCAAAACTGTGGACGCGGGTCATCGTCCAGGCGCTGAGCGCCGGGATCGGGCCGGAGAGCGGACAGGAGGCGATCAGCAGCGTTTCCGAAGACGCGTC
>JAYVMK010000513.1:0-7770 GCA_043758995.1 Lichenibacterium sp.
CCACTCCGGCCGTCGCATGCGCGGCTGAGCGACAGGCCCTGCGTCAGGTCTCTCGCCGATTTAGATCTGCATGCCGAGCGCCTGAAGATAGAGGTCGAGGATCTCCTCCTCCTCGCGGCGCTTGTCCTGGTCCTGCTTACGGATCGAAACGATCTTGCGGATGATCTTGATGTCGTAGCCGGTCCCCTTGGCTTCCGAGTAGACGTCCTTGATCTCGTCCGAGACCGTCTTCTTGTCCTCCTCCAAGCGTTCGATGCGCTCGATGAAGGCCATGAGGTGGCCGGCCTCGATGGAGTTGGTGCTCATCCGTTCATCCGTGGTCTTCGAATCCGGGGCGCCGCAAATGCGGCTCGATCGACGCCTTATGCGGCCCGCCCGGTTGGAATAACCTTAACGAAGCAGGAAGGCGATTCCCGGGATACGCATCTCGCCTCTCAGCGGCTCAGCCAAGTGGAGCCATTGATCAAACGGAATGCAACGCCGCCGCCTTCCAAGGCTCTTCGCACCGCATCGGATTTACTGGCGCGTGTCGTGCCTTCGCCCCCGTCCTCCATCCGCTTGATGGTGGACACCGACACACCGGACGCTGACGACAGTTGCGCCAGCGACCAATCCAGAAGCCCACGGGCCCCACGGATCTGAGCACCGTTCAAGGCCGGCGCCGCGGCACCGCTTGACTCTTCGACGGCGAAGCGATGCTCGTCGTTGATCGGCAGGATGATCCCCTGCCACTCCCGAACCAAGCCCAAGGCATCCCGCACCGGTGTGCTTCGCGCATTGAACCAGCCGTACCGGCCATCGCTCTCGAGAATGCGGTAGTCGATGTTGTAGACCGTCGAATTGGCGATCGCCGACCGGTATGCGGCCCGAACGCGGTCCCGATCATTGGGGTGCACGGCATCGAGCCAGCCCTCGTCGACACACTGGTCGGGTGCCATGCCGGTCAAGGCACACCAGGCCGCGTGATCGACAGGTTGGCCGAGGCGATCGGCCACCCAGGTAAGTGCCGAGATCGCCTCCAGGAGAGCCGCTTGACGCTCGTGGTTGAACTCGACCGCGCGCTGGGCCTCGCGTCGCTCGGTGACGTCGACGAGGACGCCGATGTAGCGCACGGGACGCCCATCGTCCCCCAGGCAGACATTGATCCGCGACGAGACCCAACGCACCGTCCCGTCGGGTCGCACGATGCGAAACTCGCGGCGCAGAGGATGGCCGTCCTGGATGAGGCTCAACTGGTCGGACTGGGATGGCTGATCCTGCGGATGGATCTGCCTCAGGAGATCCTCGATTCTCCGCCGTGTGGAAACCGGCGTACCCGTGATCTGCGCCAAGCCCGGCGACTCGGTCATATACTCGGTGCCATGATCCTGCCACCAGAAGCCGAGTTGGCCCTGTTCCTCCACGAGGCGAAGGATGAGATGAGCCGGAAGGCCGGGTGCCACCTCGCTGTTCATCGCGCAGGATTGCGTGGGCGATGGCCCACGCGGCGGAGATGGACTGTCATCGGCCGACATCAAGGAAATTGGACCGTTCATACCTGCCGTTCTTTGTTCGAAATCGCCTGATGCCCGTTTGCGGGCCGTGTATCGGGCAGAACACACTCTTCGCGGCCTACGACCACGATCCGATGCACACTTCGACGACGGTCAGCCACGCGATACCGCACCGACGTCGCGTCGAAAGCCTCGACCCGTGTCGCCGGTCAGCGTCTTCGACCACCACACGCATTGATTTTATAGGGAGATACACTCTTGAACTCAGAGTTGCCAAAGACCCTGGGCACACACTGTTAATGTAAGGCTATCCTGGCAGCACAAATCTCTGAGACATCGGCGAAACCCAATCGAATACCCTAGTGGGCGTCCCAGACGTTACGAGAGCCCACTGCTCCAAGTTTCATCAGCTTGCCTTTGATTAAAGAATTAATCCGAGTCAGTTGGGCTATGCACAACGACCGTCGATGCTCTGTCTTGGGCCGAACCAATCCGCAGAATGCGCCGGCTCGCCCTGGACGCGTGCTGCGGAGGGCTTCACGACGACACTTTTGCCAAAGTTGCGACATGGCGGCGCTTGCCAGATGCAATCAGCACTGAGGCGCGAGGCCGCAACCCCTTCACCTGCCAAAGCGAAGACATCGGTCGAGCCGATGACCTCCAGACTTTCAGCACATAGATGGACTTTCGTGGCTCCGCTCCATCACCACCGGCCCTGTCAGGCCGAAGCCGTCTCTCAGCGCGGCGGTGACTTAGGAAAGGCCAGGACCTCTCCAGTATAGGTTTCGACAAGCGCGCTAAAAGGCGTTCCGTCGGGCAGGACGAGCAAGGCCCTATGCCGCAACACTTCGGCCGGCACCGAAAGCCGGCCTGTTCCGGCGCTTGGAAGTGTTTCACCTGTCTCCCAACCGTCGGGGAGCGGCCGCCACATGAGTTCGGACGACAACGTCACCCTGCGGAACCGAAGAGCGGCGACGGCGCGACCGAAAGCCGTATCGCTCGTATCGAGCAACTGGTTCATCTCGGGGGTCAGGCGCGCCGGAAGATAGTAATTGTCCGCCTCCGAGAGGACGTGAGTACCGCAGAGGAGACGGACGTGCCGATGCCGAATGGGCTCCGAGGTGTCTACGGCGAGGAGGTGGTGCACCTGACCATCGGCCGGTGTCTCTGCTGACCGAACACGCTGCGCCGTGACGACAGGCGACGCCGCTAGGCCGTGGGAACCGCACCACCGGTCGAGCGTCAGGGTCGCACTGTCATGAGAGAGCAGGTCGGCATTCAGCGTCTCGATCAGCGCCAAAGCTTCAAGCCGCGATGTCGCATCGTCCGGCCAGGACGCCGACGGCGCTGGTTGCGCCGCGAGCTTCAGCGGTATGAACACCAGGGCCGCGAGAATCACCCTGGATCGACAGAGCATGCGTCGCGGCACGGGCATGTCAGATCTTCTTCTGGTGCTCGGGATAGTCGGCCCCGAGCGTGACATCCTTCCAAGCATCGAAATTAGCGCGAAGCTTATCGAGCTTGCCATAGGCGAGTTCGAGCGCCGGCGCGCCGAGCAGAAGCCGCAGGGGTGGCTCGGTGGAGGTCACGGCCGAGATCACCGCTTCGGCAGCGCGGACGGGATCTCCCACCTGATTGCCTGACCGCTCATGCGTCTGCTTGCGCCGCACACCGGCCGTCTCGGCATAATCGTCGATCACGGTCTTCGACTCGACGATGGAGCGACCCGCCCAATCGGTACGGAACGGGCCCGGCTCGACCAACGTGACATGGATGCCGAGCGGTGCCACCTCGACGGCGAGCGACTCCGACAGGCCTTCGACGGCATATTTGCTGGCGTGGTAATACCCGGTCGCGCCGAAGCTCACGAGCCCGCCGATCGACGAGTAGTTGACGATATGACCGCTGCGGCGGCGGCGCATTCCGGGGAGCGCCTCCCGGATCAGATCGACGAGGCCGAAGACGTTCGTCTCGAACTGGGCCCGAATGGCCGCGTCTTCGCCTTCTTCGATGGCGGCGAGATAGCCGTAGCCCGCGTTGTTCACCAGGACATCGATCTGGCCGAAACGAGCCTCGGCCTGTTTCACGGCCTCGACGACTTCTGCGTGGCTTGTAACGTCCAGGCGCAGTTTCAAGGCCTGGCCTTCGCGCCCCTCGAGAAGGTCGTCCAACTGCTCGGGCCTGCGGGCCGTGGCGACAACGCGCCAGCCGCGGGCCAGGACGGCCTTCGCCAATTCGCGGCCGAAGCCCGTCGAACAACCGGTGATGAACCAGACCGGCGCACTCGTCTCTACCATGTTCAATGACCTTGCTGACCGATGATGCCAGTCAACGTGCGCGGCCGGTCATCCGTTGCTCAATGCTTGCGGTCAGCGGCTCCGACCATGCGGAGCCGCTCAGCCCGGCGTGACTACCGCGCCTCCAGGGCGTGGTGCTCCCGAGCCGAAGGAGCCTCGATCCGGGCCATCCCGGCTTTCACGGCCGACTGGACCTTCTCGAAGGCCCGCACCTCGATCTGGCGCACGCGCTCGCGCGAGATATTGAACTCGTCCGAGAGTTGTTCCAACGTGATCGGATCCTCGGCCAGCCGCCGCGCCTCGAAGATACGACGCTCGCGGGGGTTCAGAACCTTCAAGCCGTCGATCAACGCGTCGTGACGGTTATGCTTCTCTTCCTCGTCGGCCAGGATGACCTCCTGGCTGGTCGAATCGTCGACGAGCCAGTCCTGCCACTCGCCTTCGCCGTCTTCGCGCATGGGCGCGTTGAGCGACGTGTCCCCGCTGAGGCGACGGTTCATGTCGATCACATCCTGCTCGGACACGCCGAGCTTGGTGGCGATGGTGGTGACATGCTCGGGACGAAGCTCGCCTTCTTCCAACGCGGAGATCTGGCTCTTGGCCTTGCGCAGGTTGAAGAACAGCTTTTTCTGGCTGGCCGTGGTGCCCATCTTCACGAGGGACCACGAGCGGAGGATGTATTCCTGGATCGACGCGCGGATCCACCAGATCGCGTAGGTTGCGAGGCGGAACCCCTTGTCGGGCTCGAACCGCTTAACGGCCTGCATGAGCCCGACGTTGCCCTCGGAGATGACCTCGCCGATTGGCAGCCCATAACCACGATAGCCCATCGCGATCTTGGCCACGAGACGGAGATGGGAGGTCACGAGCTCCTGAGCAGCGTCGCGATCCTCGTGTTCCCGCCAGCGCTTCGCCAGCATGTATTCCTGCTGGGGCTCCAGCATCGGGAACTTGCGGATCTCATTCAGATAGCGTGTAAGCCCGCTTTCACCCGAGATGATCGGAAGCGCATAGGCCATGGTTCTCTCCTTCTGGAGCCCGCCGATTGGCAAGCTCCGGCCAGCGCCTGCTTCGAAGCGACTCGCCAATCCTGTCTTATAGCGGCGCTGTTGCAGCGCACATAGGACCGATCGCCGACATGGCGAAGAATTAATGGGCAAGTCCCACCACAGTGCGGGTGTCGGCCAACGCGACGCACTCACACAACGATCCCGCCTGCGGCGATGCCACAAGCGGGACCACGGCGGAGTGGCGGACCGTGTAAGAGAGGCGACGCCCTCGGAACGACACGATCAGGCGTTGGAGGGCGGGTCCAACCTCACAGGCGGTCTCGCAAGCTTCGCTTCAATGGCGCAGCTTGGTCATCTCGTCCTTGAGAAGGAGCTTCTTGCGTTTGAGCTCGCTCAGCTTGACCGGATCGGTCGCGGGATGCGCTTTCTCCGCCTCGATCTGCTTGTCGATCGTTTGATGGCGACGACTCAATTCAGCGATATGACCCTGCAAGGACATCCTGAACTCCCTGTTCCGTCGCGTCACATGACGGCGCGACGACAGGAGCATGGCACGCCTGTGACAACACACAAGCGGATCTGCCGTCGAGCGCCATCACATCTTTGCGATGACACTCGCGTAAGTTAAGCATAGGTAGATATAGCTTAAAAATACCACCTTAACGTAGCTGCCTTTTCGAATATTCACGGCTCAACTCCGGCGTGCACAGGCCTTGAGCGTGTTTCGATACACATCGAACTCGATTTGCAGCGGCAGGGATGCCTGTCGGCAGGATGCCATCACATCCGCCAGCGGGGCGACTGCGGTCCAGGCATCCTCGCTGTTCGGGCCGCGAAGACAGGAGAGGCCGACTTGTCTCGATGCGTCAGGCGTCTTGGTGCGGAGCGCCGGGTTCCAGGGTGGCCGACGCATCGTCCTGCCGAGCCTCGCCCCGCGCCCTCGTCTGCGCCTTCCGACGTCTGAGGTTGGCCCGCAACGCTTCGGCACGGCGATCGACTTTGGAGCGGGCGGGAAGCGCCTCCGGGGCACGCTCGCCTTCCGCATCACCTTCGGCCGATGCCATGTCCCGCTCCCTCAGGTGCTGCTGCCGAAGCCCGGAAGGCTGCGGCACGCAGTCATAGGCCGGCGGCCGGGGAGGGGCAAGGCAGGGCGACGCGCCTGACGACGCCAGGGAGCGCCGCCCCTCGTGGGCCTCAGGACGCGAGAGCCTTGGCGATCAGATCGGCTAGGCGGAACGTCCCGTTCTTGGCATAGCGCGGCTTCCACAGCGGATATTGCGACAGGTAGCTGCTGGAATCCGCGAGCATGATTCCGGCAAAGGTCTCCGCCACGATGCGCCCGCCCACCGGTCCGAGTTTGGGCGTCGAGATCACCGTCGGTCCCTTGGTGGTCTGGATCGTCACCTTCTCCTGACACAAGCGCGTCTCGGCCAGAACATAGGTCCAGAGCGGACAATTGTCCTCGAACACCTTGCCGAAGGCAGTGATCGGCTTCCATGCATCCTGATCCGGCTTGTCGTCCGTAAACCTGCCGATGAGGATGTCGGCGTCGGCCATCACCGGGACGCCCATGGCTCGAGCGACGTCCTGGCCGGTCGGCAGCCGGAGCCGCCATCCTCGCAGAAGATTGCGCAGGGCCAACGAGTTCGGATTGGCGCCGACGCTGTCCGGCAAGGCACCGAGCGGACCGACCAGGGACGTGTCGATCCGGTAGGCGAGTTGCATCCGCTGGGTGCTGTCGGGGTCGCGCGGCTCGATGTCGGCGAAGAGCGCCCAGTCGATCGCCCAATTGTCGGGAGGAGCCTGGAAGCCGGTCAGCCCCTCTCCGAACTTTCCACCTCGTGTGAAGACGGGGAGCACCGGAACGGTTTCGCTGAGGCGATAGCCGGGCCTGACGATGGAATGACCGAAGCGGTAAGCCGCGACAGAAAATTCCAGAGGCATGAAGGCGTCGCGTTGGGCGTGGTAGAAAACGAGACTGGGCTTGTCCTTGACGATGTCCGTATGCTTGGCGACATGCGGCAACACCGACGCGATGACGCTCGGATGGACGAGTTTCGGGAGGAAGTCGTTGATCACGACCCATTGATAGTGCCACCGCACCTCGCGCTGGATCTCCTCGAATGAGTAACCCTGCGGTTTGAGGTCATCGAAGACCGCATTGTGGAAGCGGTGGAACAGCCCCTGGAGCTGCGAAACGATGGTGTTCTCGTCGTTACGGGGGTCGCCGATGATGGCGCGGGCTGGCTTGGATTGGCTCCTGGGCAGATCGCAGGCCTTCGGATTCGACTTGGCGCCGGATAACGGGTGACCGAGCAGGAACTTGCCGTCATTGTCGTAGAAGTAAGGGTCGTCGTCCTTGCCTCGCCCATACAGATTGTCGAGATCGAAGCGCGGCGTGCGGAAATCCACCAGCGCGTCGGGGTCGTTCTGTTTTTGCAGGCTGCTCGACGGGTCGAAGGTCAGGTCGTGATCGATGAACTGGCCGAAGTAGGTATAGACGGCGGGAATACCACTCTCTTCCGGGTCCGCCCCATCCTTTGGGGGATCGTTCGACACCATGGCTGTCGCGAGATCGCCGAGGGCTTTCCCTGTCTGCTCGTCGGTATCGCCGAAGTCGGCGGCCGGCAGCGCCCGGAACATACGCCCGAACCGGCCCTCGAACAGCATCGATCCGCGCGACAAGGTGAGCCCGCGCACGCCGGTCCCGTGCGGGCGGATCGATGTGGGCGGTGGTGCATCGATGTGAAGGGTCGGCGGTGCGACGACGACCGGCTTGGCGATGCCCCCCGAGGGCTGAATATTGGCCTGCGGGGTCGCGGCTGTCGGAGCCGGCGTTGGGATGGCAGGAGGCGGGGTTGTCGTAGATTTCGGAGGAACGGTGTCGGACATGGCGGGAGCTCGCGTGGTGAGGCACGAACGGCGCTCTCCGCGGGACGGGCCCGTCGCCGACGGGCGCGTTCGACACGC
>JAYVMK010000514.1:0-6726 GCA_043758995.1 Lichenibacterium sp.
TGCCGGCCGTGTCGAGATGCGCCGAAACCGTCTCGGGACCGATGGACGCCGGATCGATGGTCCCCGCGGCGACACCTTCGGCAATGCGCCGCATGGCTCCCGCAATCTCCTGGCGGCTGCCGTAGTTGAACGCCACGACCAGAACCAATCCGCCATTGTCGCGGGTCAGTTCCTCGGCGTCCGAGAGCAACGTCCGAATATCCGACGTCAGGCGATCGCGCTCGCCGATGATGCGGACCCGCACGCCGTTCCGGTGAAGATCGGCGAGGTCTTTTCGGATGAAGCGCTTCAGCAGGCCCATGAGGTCCGAGACCTCTTCGATCGGACGTGTCCAGTTCTCCGAGGAGAAACTGTAGACCGTCAGATACCGGACACCGAGATCCGAGGCCGATTTGACAGCGGCCCGCAAAGCTTCGACGCCGCGACGGTGACCTTCGAGCCGCGGCATGCCGCGGGCGGCCGCCCAGCGGCCATTGCCGTCCATGATGATGCCGACATGTGCAGGGACGCTCCGGCGCGGCCCAACCGCTTCGGCGTCCTGCTCCGAGCAAGCGTCCGACGTCCGCGAAGGGTTCGGTCCCCCGCGGTCGTCATCAGCAGGGGTAGTCTGCATCTTGGCTGTCCACAGCATCCGGCCGGCATCCATCAGGCCCAACTCGCCAGGCCTTAAACCTGCATGATCTCTTTTTCTTTGGCGTCGACCGTGGACTCGACCTCGTTGACGAACTGATCGGTCACCTTCTGCACGTCGGCGGCGAGACGCTTCTCGTCGTCCTCCGAAATGACCTTGTCCTTCAACAGCTTCTTCAGGCGGTCGATGCCGTCCCGGCGAACGTGGCGCACCGCGACCTTGCCCTCCTCGCCGTATTTATGGGCGTATTTCACCATCTCCTTGCGGCGCTGCTCGTTGAGCTCCGGAATGCGGATGCGCAGGAGTTGGCCTTCGATGGTAGGGGAAAGTCCGAGATTGGCGTCGCGAATGGCCTTCTCGACCGCCGAGACCATTCCCTTGTCCCAGACCTGAACGGCGAGGGCGCGAGGTTCCGGCACCGTGATGCTGGCCACCTGATTGAGCGGCATGGTCTGGCCGTAGGCATGCACCATCACGGGCTCGACCAAGGCCGCGCTGGCGCGCCCGGTCCGCAGTCCCGCCAATTCATGCTTCAGCGACTGGATCGCGCTCTGCATGCGGCGTTTCAGGTCGGCGACGTCGAAGTCTTCGCTCACGATCTCAGGTCCGTTCTCGAATCCGCTCGCGGCCCGGGACAGAAGCCCAGGATGGCGAAGCGCCCTCCCTTAACACGTGCGATGCTCGGCTCGCACGCCCTATTGCGTCTGCGACCGGCAGAATGCGCCTTGCACCCTCACCGCGTCGAGTCTCCCGGCTCCGGTTCGTCAATGTCGCATCGGGCCGCCGCGTTCAGACAACCTGCCCATATGGAACGATGTGCCATTTCGACGAGTGGCCAGCCCAGCGCTGTCGTCGCTCTCAGGGGGTCACAAGGGTGAAAGTGCCGCTTCCTTCGAGAGCCGATCGGATAGCGCCCTCCACGGCAATGGAGAAGACGATGACGGGAATGCGGTTCTCGCGCGCCAGCGCGAAGGCGGCCGTGTCCATGACGGCGAGATTGCGGGCGATCGCCTCGTCGTGGGTCAATTGGGCGTAGCGGGTCGCCTCGGGGTACCGTTTCGGATCGGCCGAATAGACGCCGTCGACCTGCGTGGCCTTCATCACGGCGTCGCAGGAGAGTTCAGCGGCCCGAAGCACGGCACCGGTGTCGGTCGTGAAGAACGGATTGCCTGTTCCACCTGCGAGAACACAGATGCGTCCCTTGGACAGATGATGCAGGGCGGCCTGACGCGAGAAGGGCTGACAGACCGAGGGCATGGGCACGGCCGATAGAGCACGAGCGGGATAGCCCTCAGCTTCGATCGCGGCTTCGAGAGCGAGCGCGTTCATGACGGTGGCCAGCATGCCGATCGAATCGGCTCGGGCACGCTCGATTCCCTTCGTCGCGCCCTGGATGCCGCGGAAGAAGTTGCCGCCGCCCACCACGACGGCGATCTCGACACCGCTGTCGGAGGCGGCGGCGAGGTCGGCGGCGATCCTCTGGACCGTCATGGCATTGAGCCCATGGGCGTCGGGACCCTGCAAGGACTCGCCGGACAGCTTGACGACGACCCGCCTGAACATCCCCGCACCATGGCCCGCGCTCATCGGCTCATCCTTCCAAGTTGATCATGGGGACTCGACGGTCGATCGTGACGCACGATCCGGACCGCCGAGCATTCGTCTCGGCCGCTTCGCCGACACGAGGAACGCTCGCGCGCCGAGTTTTGTCGCCTTCGTCCGACACCGCAAACGATCCCGACATGCGAAGGGCGGCACATCGTGCCGCCCTTGCTGATCGTCAGTCTCCGGCGCAGTGCCGATATCAGGGCTTGCCCGACATGCTGGCGACTTCCGCGGCGAAGTCGGGTTCCTCCGGCTTCTCGATGCCCTCACCGAGGGCGAAGCGGGCGAAGCCCTTCAGCGTCACCGGGGCGCCGACGGTCTTCTCGGCATCCTTGACGGCCTGGGCGACGGTCTTCGAACCATCATGGATGTAGCTCTGATCGAGGAGGCTGACCTCCTTGAAGTAGGACTTCAGGCCGCTCTCGACGATCTTCTCGAGAATATGGGCCGGCTTCCCGGCATTCTTGTCGGCCAGAACGCCCTTTTCGCGCTCCACCACGGCGGGGTCGATCGAGGAGGAGTCGAGCCCGAGGGGGCTCGCCGCCGCCACGTGCATGGCGATCTGGCGGCCGAGGGTCTGGAGTTCCTCGGCCTTGCCGGTCGATTCCAGCGCAACGATCACGGCGATCTTGCCGAGGCCGTCGCCGGTCGAGCCGTGAACGTAGGATCCGATCACGCCCTCGTTGACTTCGAGGTTCGCGACACGGCGAAGGGTCATGTTCTCACCGATCGTGGCGATCGCGCTGGCGATGGCGTCCTGCACGGTGCCGCCGGCCGAGGCCGGAGCCTTGAGGATCGACTCGACGTCGCCCCCCTGCTTCAACGCCACCTTGGCGACATCGCGCACCAGCGCCTGGAAGTCGGCGTTGCGAGCCACGAAGTCGGTTTCGGAGTTCACCTCGACCACAACGCCGCGCTTGCCCTCGACGAGCGCCGCGACGAGGCCCTCGGCGGCGATACGGCCGGACTTCTTGGCGGCCTTGGTGATGCCCTTCTTGCGCAGCCAGTCGACGGCGGCTTCGACGTCACCCGACGTCTCGTTGAGGGCGTTCTTGCAGTCCATCATGCCGGCGCCGGTCTTCTCGCGAAGATCCTTCACCATCGCGGCGGAGATCGTGGCCATGGGGTCACCTGTGAGTTGAATGTCGGTCGGCGATCAGGGCATCCACGGAAACGACCGCTTCATGACAACGAGGCTTCGCACGGGCGAAATATCGTTGGACGAAGCGGTCGCTTGCGATGGGGCCGGCGGGCTCGGGCTCGTCCCAGCCCTGCCCGCTCTCGATCACCGTTGGCCGGCTTCCCCGAAAGGACGCCGGCTCAGATCGGTCAGGTCGATGCTTAGGCGCCGGCCACGAGTTCGCGGGCCTGGATGATCCAGCCCTCGCGATCGAGGCGGCCGTTGAGCTTCAGCTCGCGGTCGATGTTGGCGGCATCCTCGGGCGACATGGCGGCGAGCTGCCAGAAGTGGAAGATGCCGGCGTCGTTGAGCTTCTGGGCGAGCTGCGGGCTGCCGCCGTTGAGCTTCGACATGTCGTCCGGAGCGCCACGGGGCGCCGAGAGCAGTTCGAACTGCTCTGCCGGAGCTTCGGCCTCGAGCGGCGCCGTCGGGGCAGCCTCGAGAACCTCCTCCTCGATCGGCTGCTCGATCTCGCCGACGTCGATACCGAGCGAACCCTGCGACCGCGAGATGCCGTCGATGGCGGCGCGGGCCACGAGGTCGCAATAGAGCAGGATGGCGCGGCTGGCGTCGTCGTTGCCCGGGATCGGATAGGTGATGCCGTCGGGATTGCAGTTCGTGTCGACGATGGCGGCCACCGGGATGCCGAGGCGGTTGGCCTCCTTGATCGCCAGCTGCTCCTTGTTGGTGTCGATGACGAAGATCAGGTCGGGCACGCCGCCCATGTCCTTGATGCCGCCGAGCGCCTTTTCGAGCTTCTCACGCTCGCGCGACATCATCAGCCGCTCTTTCTTGGTGAGGCCGACGGCGCCGCCGTCCAGCGTCTCGTCGACCTTGCGCAGGCGCTGGATGGACGCCGAGATGGTCTTCCAGTTGGTCAGCATGCCGCCGAGCCAGCGGGAGTTGATGTAGTACTGGGCCGAACGGGTCGCCGCATCGGCGATCGGGTCGGCTGCCTGGCGCTTGGTGCCGACGAAGAGCACGCGCCCACCGCCCGCCACCGTGTCCGAGATCGCCTGAAGGGCGCGGTGCATCAGCGGCACCGTCTGGGCGAGGTCGATGATGTGGATGTTGTTGCGGGCGCCGAAGATGAAGGGAGCCATCTTCGGGTTCCAGCGGTGCGACTGGTGGCCGAAATGCGCGCCGGCTTCGAGCAGCGAGCGCATGGTGTAGTCTGGCAGAGCCATGATAGCCTATTCTCCGGTTGTTCCTCCGCGGACAATCGGCCAGCGACGGCGTGAAGCCGTGCCAGCCACCGGTGCAACCCTTGAATCAGGGCCGCCTTCAGTCCGCGTGTGGGGTGGGGCGGCTTATAGTCGCCGATGTCGGGCCGTGCAAGTGCTTGCGACAGGCCTATGACGGGTTGGCCGATCGGTCGCAGAAGCCGCGCCGCGTGCTGTTAACCCACGCTTGATTTCGTTAATCGTAAAGCGGTGGCTCGGTGCAGCCTTCGAAGCCCGACCCCGATGATCCGCGATAAAGGGACGGCCCATGAGCAATGTCGAGACGATCGCGCGGTGGGCCGCCGTGCAGCCGGCCGGAACGCCCGACACGTTCCGTCAGCCGCCCCACAACGTAGAAGCCGAGCAGGCGCTGCTCGGCGCCATCCTGGTCAACAACGACGCTTTCGATCGCGTCTCGGATTTTCTGCGCCCCGAGCACTTCGCCGAGGAGATGCATCGCCGCATCTTCGAGGTCACGGCGTCCTTGGTGCGGGCCGGCAAGATCGCGACTCCCATCACGCTGAAGACGTTTCTGGGCGACCACGATCTCGGCGGCATCACGGTGCCGCAATACCTCGCCCGGCTCGCCTCCGAAGCCACGACGATCATCAACGCGGCCGACTATGGACGCATGATCTACGATCTGGCGGTGCGGCGCGGCCTCATCACCATCGGCGAGGAGATCGTCAACGTCGCCTTCGACGCGCCGGTCGACCATTCGCCGCGCGAGCAGATCGAGGCTGCCGAACGCCAACTCTACGCCATCGCCGAATCGGGCCGGGCAGAGGGCGGGTTCCAGACCTTCTCGATGGCGCTCACGACCGCGATCGATGTCGCCGCCAAGGCCTATGAGCGTGACGGCAAGCTCTCCGGGATCTCGACCGGGATGGTCGATCTCGACAAGTCGCTGGGTGGCCTCCAGAAATCCGATCTCATCGTGCTGGCCGGCCGGCCCGCCATGGGCAAGACCTCGCTGGTCACGAATATCGCCTTCAACGTCGCCAAGGCCTATCGCTCCGAGACGCGTCCCGACGGCACGCTGGAAACCGTGAACGGCGGCATCGTCGGCTTCTTCTCGCTCGAAATGTCGGCCGAGCAGCTCGCCACACGTATCATCGCCGAGCAGTCGGGCGTGGCCTCGTACAAGATCCGCCGCGGCGACGTGACGGACGACGACTTCCATCGGGTGACCGAGGCGGCGCGGCATATGCAGCACGTGCCGTTCTACATCGACCAGACCGGCGGCATCTCCATCGCCCAGTTGACGGCGCGCGCCCGCCGTCTCAAGCGCCAGCGCGGTCTCGACGTCCTGGTCATCGACTACCTCCAGCTCCTATCGGGATCGAAGTCGGGCGGGCAGACCAACCGCGTGCAGGAGCTCACCGAAATCACCACGGGGCTGAAGGCCCTGGCAAAGGAGCTCGCGGTGCCGGTGATCGCCCTCTCCCAGCTGTCACGACAGGTCGAAAACCGCGAGGACAAGCGGCCGCAGCTCTCGGATCTGCGCGAATCCGGCTCGATCGAGCAGGACGCGGATGTCGTGATGTTCGTCTACCGTGAAGAATATTATCTGAAGAACAAGCAGCCGCGCGAAGGCAGCGAGGAATTCTTGACCTGGCAAGCCGCGATGGAACAGGTGCATGGCCGTGCCGAAGTCATCATCGGCAAGCAGCGCCATGGGCCGACGGGCACGGTCGAACTCGCCTTCGAGGCGGAAATGACGCGCTTCTCCAATCTGGCACGGGAAGAAGATCTGCCGGCAAGATTGTGAAGCTTGCTGGAAACGATGTCGCGTCCATGCGGCCCAGACTCACTGCCCGGCCGCAGGAGGTGCCGCAGAAGGATTTAGCGGCGCCGGCGGCGTGGCCGGACTGGTGGCTGCGCCTGGAGCCACGGCCGCCGGCAGAGGCACGGTCGTCACATTCGGATCAATCGGCTTTTTGCCGAGCACCGCCTGAACATCTTCATCCTGGACGCGGGCTCTGCCGATTTGGCGGCCGATCGCGCGCACGACAACCGGGGCGTCGGCATAAGTTCCATGGCCGATGAGACCGACCGATTCCGGCGACAGATCATAGACTTTCACG
>JAYVMK010000515.1:0-8294 GCA_043758995.1 Lichenibacterium sp.
CTCCCGCATCCGATTGAGCGTAACAGCGTCTCGGCGTAAAAGTGCTTCGACCTCCGCTTCGCTCGCCCCGCGATCCCTTGCCTGCTCCGCCAAAAGCCTCCCGTTTTTTCGGCCGGCAACGATTTCCCATCCGTGCGCCGCAGCGATCATCGCGGCTGCATGCTCGTTCGCGCCGTAAGGCCGGAAGTCTGGATTGACCGCCCCGTTCTCCGCCACGGTGGAGACGATGATGTGGACGTGCGTCGAATCCGTGTCGCCATGGACAATCGCCACGAAGGGGCTGATCTCGCCGATCCGGCCCGCCTCAAACCGGGCTGCAGCAGTGCTGTGATGCTGCTGGCTGCGATGTTGCGCGTCGGTGAACCCACGTTGCCGTAGTAACGTTTTCACGTCCCGATCGATCTCTGCCGGCGTCGGAGTCTCGCCGCGGGCGGTGTCATAAGAGAGTACGATGTGGCGGACCGGATTGGAAACGCCGGGGCGAATTGCGGCAATCGCTTCGAGTTCGATCGCAGCGGTCTCGAGGGAAAAGATTCTCTCCAGAATCACATGCTCGACACGCACTCCGCGGAGCAGTTCGCCAGCACTTCCGATATCGGGCCGATCCGGGCTGACGGCAGATGCAGCGAAGCGTTTTGATACGGCGGCGATCTCCGACGCCCTGTCGTGCAGCGTCCCTGCATATTGAATCGCTGACGCGAAGCGCGATGATCCTGACCCGGCCTGAGAGCGAGGAATGTCTTTCGCGATCGGCACGCTAGGGCAACCGTTGACCAGCGATGGACGTCAACGCATCTCGTAGCTCAATGATCACGGTTTCGAGATCGACGTCGCCTAAATGCGCGACCGGATTCGTTCCTCGTGCAATCTGGCGGAGGTCGACGCCGATACGCGTCAGCGCGCGAATTATGGCATGGGCGTCATGGACCGACATTGATGCCGTGCGCTCGTTCTCGGCGAGAGCAGCATTCCTGATGTATTGGGCCATTGAAAGACCGCAAGCAGCGGCCCGCTGGGCGATTACGGCACGCTCGTCGTCGCCGAGCCGGAGAGCATACTCGACCGCTCGCTTTCGGCGGCGGCGCTCTTGGACAGAGATGGCATCATTCACCACACACTCTCCCATCGGGTCGAACACCGAGCGGCCAAATGCCAAGCGAGTCGCCTCGGCCAAATCGGATCCGGAATCCTGGACGCCTAAGCGGGGGGATCCGCTCAGGCTGGCTTCCGCTTTCTACCGGGCTGTGTTCTTTTCGGTTCAAAAAACTTACACGACCTTAAGCGGAGACGATTACGATGACCTTTCTTCCAAGGGTATCACGTGGCACGATCCCGCGGATGTTAGTTTCTGCGCAACGTCATCGAGGATCGCCATGGCAGGATCGAAGGACATCGTATCTGAGAAATACGACGCCATTCGCAGGCGTATCTCGAACGGCGAACCGATTGATGACGCCATTGGCGCTGAGATCCGCGGGTCGACGAAAGCACCGGGAACGCTCCGTGCAGCCTACTTTCGCCTGTCGCGGGAGAAAGGCGATACGAAACCGCGCGAACCGAAGCCTCCATTCGACCTCGAAGCCTTCCGGGCTCGCTTCGACCGAGCCGTCTCCGAACGCGAAGCACGGCAGCGGTCGGACTTCGCGGTCCTCGTCGAGCATCTGGGGGATCATCTGCGCGCGGTCGTCGAAAAACACTCGCCAGCTTGGGTCCGGGCGACCATCAAGGCATCCGGTGTCTCGGTCCCGAACGATGAGTTCAAGGCCTGGCTGGGACAGGTCGTTCATGCGGCAACAAAAAAGCAGGACGTGTCGACAAACACCAAACCCGCGAAGGACGACGTTGCGCAGCCGGAGCCTGCCCAGGGCAGCGACCATCTCCCAGAGACCAAGAGCACGTCACCCACGCCGGGCGATATCTCTTCCGGACGGGGCACGGCCGCTCCGCCAAAACCGCCCCGCCCAGAAATACGCGGAACCCAAGCCCGATAGGAGTACCGAGTGGTGACGAGGATCAATTCGGAAAGTGCCAAAGCGTCCGAGCCGAGCGATAACGATACCACGATCGGCGTGGAATCCCTGAAACGTCACGACGAACCAACTGTGCTGGTCATGAACAGCGGCAAGGGTGGTGCCGGCAAGACGGCACTAGCACACGCTATCGTGCACACGGTGAGGAGCAGCGGATTGAAGCCGGTCATCTTCGACTTCGATGCGGCCAATCCGGACTTATGGGCGGGTTGGACGGAGGTCGATGAAAACGACAGGTTCGCTCTGCAAACGCGTTCGTTCGATGGTTGGGAGAGCGTCATGAAGATGATTCAGTCACTGGATGCCTCGAACGTGGTGGTCGTCGACCTCCCCGCCAATGCTGGCGAACTCGTTGAGCCGTTTCTCGGGCCGATGATGGAAATCGGCGGGTATCACGCTACCCTCTGGGCACTCGATCCTGGTCGAAAGCCCATGGATGCGTTGCTGAAATATGCGGCAGTGAAGACTGCCGAACCGATCGTAGTAGCGAAATCAATCTTCAAGGCTGACAATGGTGACCGGGATTTTGAGGCGTGGGGCCGCTTCGGTGCAGGCGTCGACTTGCGGGGTGGCTTCGTTTTCGACGTTCCCCCACTCGACTCGGCGGTCAGAATCGCGATGGTCGAGGGCGGCGAGGCCGCGATGACCATCGAGGATCTGGGTACCGATCGGGGCGGTTGGTCGATCAGCAAGATCGCCGAAGACAAGGCCCGACCCCTCCACGCCGACCGAGCTAAGAAATGGCTGGCGAAGCTCAAGCCGAATGTGGAACGCGCAATTGCCGTCGCGCGCCGGGTTGCTCCATGACGCTCACATCGGACAGGTTGATCGAACGGGTAGCGACCTATGTCGGTCGCAGTCTGACAACGGTTGAGAAGGAAGAGTTCCGGCGGATGTCGGAGCTGATCAAGCGAGAGGATGATGATGTCGCTTGGAGTCTAATTCTTGCCATGTGGGGCGCCAGAATGGAAGCCACGACGGCACTGACCGACGCCAAAGATGGCCTTCGGTCAGGCCTCGACATTTGGATCGAGCGCATCGTGGTCGATCTGGCAGGCATTGATGAGAGGCGCCGATCGATCGCGACGGAGATCAAAGTCGAGAGCGACAGAACCGTCGCTGCGATCAGCCAGGCGACGGCGAGAGGCACTGCTGCCTTGGAAAAGCGTATGGCCGAGATGGAAGGTCAGATCGAGGCGATGGCGTCCAAGGTGGAACAGGCCACGGTGGGTGCCACCGGCGCGCTTAAGGCCGCCGAACGGCGTGACTCTGAGATCCAAAAACAAGTCAAGGAAACGATTGCCGGATACGCAACGACACTTTCCGACATCGTCCTTCTCAAAATAGAAACGGCGTTAAAGACCGCTGAGCAACGACTCGAGGCTGCAGCTACTCAGGCTCAGCTCGCATCCAAGCCGCTCTTTGCATTATGGGGAATGTTGTTGATCGGTGTCGTGATTGGCACGGTTAGCGGGTTTGTATTGTTTGAGCTCCTCGCGCACGCATACTGATCTTCCATTTTTTTATAAGGTCGTTTTTTCGTTCAAGATGAGCGATTTGTCGTAGTAGAGCGGCTGCAGGAGGCATAAGTGGGTGATGAACTGCGACCGACACGAGACGATTACGTCAGGATATTTTTGTTGGATCGGTTCGTGTCACCCGTATTGCTTATGATCTTCGTCATTCTGGTCGATATGACACTGATGTGGTCTCAAGGCGGTTTGGACGGGATGCGCAGAAGCATCGAAGCCCATATCGTCGCAGCGGACAGACTGAGGCAGGAACAGAAACGAAAGGACGATCTGCAATACCGCTTCTCCCGCCCTGGGTGGCGGCCCTATCAACCAGGACCGGACGATGACAACTATGCAAAATGAGCCCACCGTCCCGGATACCCGCCTCGAGCTGATGGAGCGGGTCGCCGAGCTTGCGGGTCAGATCTTTTGCGCGCGAGCGGGTGAACCGATCGGGAAGCGCCTCTATGGGGCAACAGACGCCGTGCGCGAAGCGTCGCTGCTTCTGACGGTCGCGCTCAATGCGGGCGAGGTCGAGAGCTTCCTCGGCCAGGCAGCGGAAGCCCTGAAACTGCCCACCATCTGGCCATCGGCCTTAGAGGAAGAACCGGTCGTCGAAGAGCCGCTCTGATGGGGATGCCAGCACTGGCTTGCTGTGCCTCGATCGAACAAGAACGCCTGAGTGTGAATAAGCGTCGAAGTTTAACCCTCCTGAAAACGAGGCTAAACGTCTGCCAGACTAATGAATCGGCGTTTCGGGTGGGGTCACGATCGGCGCCGACCGCGAACCCACCCCAAAGCTGCTTTCGCTTGTAACTGTAGGAACTTGGTTGCCGTCAGGGGTGGAATCAAACGTCGCCGCTTATTCACATTCACAGCCGGCATGCGCGCCCGCAACCTCGGCAATATCGGCTATTTCCACCAGCACGAGGCAGCTCTGATCGGCCCGTCAAACTCGCGCGACGTCGACCACTCGATCGCACTCTTCGCCACCGAGGAGGACGGCATCCGCGCGGCTGCCCGCCTTGCCCTTCACAAGCACCAGGGCGGCATGCGGGACACTGCGGCGTTGATCGCCGGACGCGGTGGTTGGACGCTTGGCGCCGTTGGCCCGGGCGCATCCGTCAATGTCGCGCGCGCCATGGGTCTCTCGAACCACGACGACCTGCATCTCGACCGTCCGGAGATGATGCACAAGTTCCTGTGCGGCCTCGCCCAGCAGGAGCACGGATCGGCGGGATCGTTCTCCAGCGACGCGATGATCGATCGCGCGCTGAAGGGCGGTGGGGCCGCCTCGGCCGGTGGAGGGTCTGCGGGGCGGGGCGACGCCGCCGGCATCGCGGAAGGGTTTCTCGGCACCAACAGCGTGCAGGCGGCAGTCACACTCCGATCGAAGATGGCGCCCGGAAAGTGGTGCGCCGACTTCGTCCACGGCGTGCTCAAGAGTGCTGGCGGAAAGGCCATGAACTCGTCCATGGCTAGAGCCTTCAGCCAATGGTTCGGCGCGGCCAGCACCGACATGACCAAGCGCGGCGACGTCATCCTAGAGCGGCACGGCAACCATATTGGGCATGTCGGAATCGCCACGGGCAAAGTGCGGAGGGGGCCGGACGGGCACGTGTCGGACGTCGAGATGGTCTCGGGAAACTATGGCAGCACCGTTCGAAAAAACCGGGAGAGCGTCGGCATCATCGCCGGCATGCGCCGGGCTGCCGAGCAGTTTCAGAGCTCCACCGACACGCTGCGCGCCACCGCCGCCGGCCAGCGAGAAGCTACCAAGGCCACAGCCGGATCCTCGCGGTACCAGGACGTCAAGCCGGCCTGGTACCAGCCTCAGGACCGTCCGGATCTCGGGAGGAACGCCGCAAGGCGGGCCTTACGGGGCCGCAGCGCGTCAAGCTCGACGGCGGCGTTCAGGCGGACATCCACCTTCACGAGGGACAGGTACGTTCCGCCAGCGCCCGGACCGACGGGACCGTGAGCGGCTCGTCGATCAACGTGCGACCCGCGCCGCAGCGAACGCAGTCTGCTTGATCGCTGCGATTCCGAGAACGGCTTTGATCCCTTCTCACAACACCGCCCGGTTTGGCTTTCATCACGAGCCCCGGGCAGGAATAATCACCAAATCACCAGGCGCTTCTGGGTCCAGCCCAAGGCGGCTTATTTTCTTTTGGGGATGCTCCCACCGGGCTTCACGGGCCATCACCGATGGTGCATCGGCCGAACACGTCTTGTCCTCGCACCCTCGGAAATCGCCGTGCGTCCTGGTCTCAACAAGAAGGTGCTGTGCTTCATCGACGAATGCGGCACGGCCGGCCAGGGAGCGCTCTACCTCGGCGCCGTCTTCGTGCTGGCCCGCGACGCCGGCCGCATCGACAAGCGGTTCAGCGACCTCTTGGAGTCGAGCGCCGGCGAGGTGCACGCGGTCAACATGACCGACGGGTACCTGCAGGGCCTGCTCGGCAGGTTCTGGCGCGAGGCCTCGGCCGGCCGAGTCACGCTGCTCAATGTCAAGGTGGGGGAACGTGGGGGAACGCCGCCCGTGCTCTACGCCAATGCCGTGGTGGAGCTGGTCAAGGCCGGTCTCGGCCAGTTCAAACGCGACGTTCTGAGGCGCGAGACCATCGGCAACGTGGACGTCATCCTCGACGTCAACGACCACAACGACCATCAGGACTTTGACGCCGCCATGGCCCGGGCTCGGGCCGAGGACGGCCACTTCAAGGGCGTGAACCGGGTGACCAAGATCGACTCGGCCGCCTCGCGCCTCCTGCAGCTCGCCGACGTCGTCGCCTATTCCCGGAAGTGGATCGTCAACGCCGATCTCAACGCCACCGGCCTACGCGAGCACTACGGCATCCGCATGCCGTAGGCCAATGTCGCTCATTGCGGACCGGAATAGCAAGACTGTGCGACATGTCCGCGATGTTGGTGCGCGCGACCGTCATTGAAACTTCAGCCTGCAAGGTGTAGTTATTGCCTTGCAGGGGAACACCGACTGCAGGCGACTTGTCCAGGCCGCGTGTCTGGCGAGCGTCGTGGTGACCCGGACCCTTCAAGGTTCGGTTGTAAGCCACTAGGTCCCCAGTCCTATTCGCGGCCCCGAAAGGGCGTCCGTCTTCCCGCAAGGGAGCTACATGCCAGACCGCTCCGCGAGGGGCGCCTTTGGTCTTTACAGGGCGCACTGGCTTCGGCCAGGGCGCCCTTTTGCGTTCTACGACGGCGGGGACCGACGAGGAATCTTCGCGGCCTGCATAGCCCGCAAGGCATCGTAGGTGGCCTCGTCGCCCTCAGGATCTCGAGAAGGCCAAGCGGGACTCGGAGGCGCGCGCGTTTCCTCGCCCACTCGCTTATCCGCTTCACGAGCAGACTGAAGGATCTTGGCATAATCGGATGATCCGGGCTTGGCGCACTTTGCGACCGTTGCTCGGTTGCGTTTCTTTGTGGAGACGTGCCAGCCGCTGTTGGCCCACCCTTGGATGACGTCATGTTCTCCGAGCAAGTCCACGAGCTCCCTCACGGCCCAGAACGGTAGTAGAGCGTCGGGAACGATCTCGGCGACCTCGGCGCGGGTCTCCCTGTCGATCGGCCTGCGGAAGATCGGCGCGACGAGGTCCTCGACGATCGCGAAGATCTCCGGCAGGCTCTTGGTCTCCGGTCGCTTTGGCGCTGTCTCGCAATCCGGGATGACCCATCGGGCGAGGATGGCAATCTTCCAATCCTGGGCGCTTCCGAGAAAGCCCACCTCGCCCGGCATTGCTTGCACCGTGAGCTCTGCACGCCCAAACGACGAGACAAGCTTCAACTCTTCTCGAAGGCGACAGCCCGGCCGGACCGGGTTCGCCTCTATCCCGGCGACGATCTCGCTCACCCGGCGTGCTCGCGCCCGGCGCTCTCGTGCCTGACGCGCGGCGACATAGGCTTCCAGATCACGCGTGGCGTCCTCGATCCGACGATTGAAGATCCATCTACGAGGGGCGCCTTCGATGAGCTCGTGCTCGATCTCCTCGGGTGACATCCCCCGGCATCGGCTGAGGTCGATCTCCAACGTGGGCAAGCCAGCGGCGCGGATCTTCTCGATCTTCTCGGTATCACAACGATGTGTGACGAACACCTCGACGAGCAGCTCACGCTCCCCGATCGTGAGAACGACGTCAGGGACGATGTGGCCGATCCGCCTCTCGAGGCGGACCGCGTCGAAGATCATCTCCCGGCCCTCGAAAGCCATCTTGCGGAAGCCGCCTACCTCGATGAACTGATCGAACAGGACGCGGCGCGGCTCCCGGGCCAGGACTTCCTTCGCCATAGCGTGGAGGTTCGTCTCCAGAGCATAGCGGCAGGTAGCGTTCAGTCCGCTATGAGCGAAGTGATGCCGCAGCACCTTGCCCTTGCGGGCCACCAGCTGGGCCTCACAGGCCGGGCAAGTGCATCCGCAGGCCAAGCCGGACGGCACTTCAGACACATGCACCACCTCGCCGTCCGCCCGCTTCCCATAAATGAGCTGAGACGCCCAATCGGAAAAGGTGGCGTGGTCAGGCACGTCGAAGATGGAAAAGTCCACGCCCATAGCAACGTCTCGGTCTGCGACTACATGCTAATGCTGCCTCGGCCCAGGTCGCTCGTCTTGCCCCTCGTCTTGAACACCTTGCGGAACAGCCTCTTGAACTCGGACCAGTCGTCCGACGCCTGCATGAGGCCGATGACCTTGGATAGGTGCTTCTCCAGGTGCGGATTCCCGATGTCCTCGGTG
>JAYVMK010000516.1:0-4914 GCA_043758995.1 Lichenibacterium sp.
CGTAGAGGCGCCGGGGCGAGCGCACGACCGCATTGGCGACCTCGGGCTTGCCGACGAAGATCTCTGCGGCATCGCCGGGCAGATCCACGATGATGGACCGGCCGACCGGGATGGTGACACGCCGCGTCTCCCCAAGACTTGCGACCCTGAGCACATCAGGAGCCGGCGTCGAGGCCTCGTTGCGAGTTTGGGGAATAAGCACCGGCGTCTGGGCGGCGGCGGGAAGCGGCGGCACGGCAAGGGCGAGCGTCGCGAAAGCAGCGATCGCGGAGGTCGTGGAGCGAAAGGCGGGCTCGGTCCTCATCGGCCGGTATCCTCGGTGATGGTGCCATAGCGCACGACGGACAGACCGTGAGCCGCTTGGCGCGTCGGTACGCCGCCGCTGGCCTGTCGGGAGTCGAGCATCGAGCGCAGAACGAGGGAAAGCTGCCCGGTGCGTTGGGCCAGGATGACGGTTTCGGCCTGTTGAGGCTCGAGCTCCAGGGTGGCATTTGAGCCGACCACGACGGATTGTCCGTTCTTTTCCTGGATGTTCTGCCCGATCGCCAACACCTTGACGTTCGTGAGGAGGGTGTCGGTCAGGTAATTGTCGCCGCCCGTTGCCGGACTGCCGGGCTTGATGTCCTGTCGGTAGGTCCTCACCACGTCGACACGGTCGTTCGGCAGGATGAAGCCGCCGGCCGTCGTGGCGCCCTGGCTGTCGATGTTGATGGCGACGGCGCGCATTCCGGTGGGCAGGAGCGCCGACATGAAGCCGGCATTGTCGCCCTTGATGACCTTCTCTGGCCGGACGATCTCGCTCTGCACCATGACGACCCGCACGATGGCGCCCTTCAACTCCTCGAGAGCCTTCGGATCCTGGCTCTTGCGCAGCGCCCCGGCCGGCACCGAATCCTTGGGCCAACCCAGCCACGCCAAATCGCCATCGCCGATCTTGACGCCGAGCGCGAGGTCGTGAGCCGCCACTACCACGTCGTCCGTAGCGGGCGGTGGCGGCGGCAGAGCCGCGACCGGAGCGGGCTGAGGAGGGCCGGGTCGGCTCGCCAGCCAGAAGGCGCCGCCGGCGGCCGCGAGGGCTAGGAACAGGACAATGATACGGGAAATCTTCATGACCAGGGCCTGAGGGCGCGCCGGGTGCTGCGCGCTTCACCGCAGACTGAAGCAGCCAAAGGTCAAGTTATGGTTAATCAGTCCTCACCGACTTTAGAAGTAGCTCGCCGCGGCTCTACCGCCGGCGTTGCACATTGAACGAGAGTGAAGACCGGAACGGGACTCCAGTGTAACCCTTCGGCTCCGTTGGTCACCCGATGAAATGGCGTCGGCGATATCCACAGTTGTGCAGGCAGACCTGGTGGAACAGCGTCGAGTTGTGAACCCGGGACTACCAGGCCGGCAGGATGACGGCGGGCATTGCAAAGCTCCGCTACATGGGTTGGCGTCAGTCGAAGTTCGGCGGTCTCATTATCCTCGGATGCCCAGGGTGTCAGGGTTGTGCCCCGCAGCAGCCCTAGTCCAATGATAAATCTGGCCCGGTCCGCCCATTCCAGCGCGAGATCGCGCGAAAACAGAATGGGGGAGCCCTGCTGCGCATTTACGAATGCCGGTCTGCCGAGCATAAACCAGCTCTCGCTGGCTTCATCGATCCAGAGGATCGCGCCTGGCGAGGTATCGAAGAACCGCAAAGGATCGGAGGCGCCAAGGCGTGTCGTTGCCAGGCGATTCTCGTCCGTCCGGCTATCCCAGAAAAGGACCGTCACGAGGCTCAAACACACGAGCGCCGCAAGACTGGCGGCTCGTAAGGATCGCCCAGATGTCGACGACCGCTTGGCATTCTCCAGCACCAGCACCGTGGTGACCGTGGCGGCCATGATCGGCAAGGCTAGAACGCCAGACGTCGTGACGTACGTCCATGGTCCCAGGTGCCAGACTGACGCACCGAGCGGCAGAATCGTCCGCAGAAGCACGACCGATTGGCCGACGGTCTCGGCAGCGGCCGACGCCAGAGCGGCCCCAAGCGCCCAGCGCCCGATCCTTGGCGATATGTCGCTCAGACGGCCGTTCCCACCGATCAGCAATAAGGCAACTGCTGCAGAGGCGAGGAGCGCGGCGAGAAGCGGTGAAGATTGCGCCGACCAAGCCATGACGAGCAGAGCCAGCGTCACGCGAAGAGCGGGCTCGGCGCGCCAAAGACGGACTGCCGCAAGGGCCAAGCCGGCGTTGCCGAGAAGCGTCAGAAGCCAGAGCGCCCGCCACAGCTGCAACTGCATGATCAAAACGCTCGGGATCGCATCCCCGAAAGCGAGAGCGATCAGCAGAGAAACGGCTGCGACAGCAACGATACCCCAAAACAGCGTGCGGGCCGGAGGAGCCGCCAACCTCCCGGCCACGATGGCGGCGGCGGCCTGACAGAGAATCCGCGCATCATCTTGGGCCGACCAGAGGGTGGGGAACAGATTGAGGCTGCGGTGGCGTATGAGGCTCAGCCAGACGGGGTCCATGACCACGAACAACCTGCCGACCACTGGTGCGCGGAACCAGGCCCCCGCCAGGAGGACCGTGACTGCAGCCCCGATCGGGTAGAGCCATCGCCGGTCCGCGGTCACGAGCAAGACCACCGCGAGGGCCACACCCGGTAGGGCCATCAACGGATGGAGCGACAGCGCCAAGCCAAGGAGGATCCAGGCAAGAAGACGGCGCCCGTCGAGCAGCATGGCCAGGGCGCCCAGCACCGCGGCTTCGGCAAAGATGCGGGGCGTGGCGATGGCCTCGGCGTATCGAAACACGCCAAAGCCGCCATAGTCGGAGGAGAGGGCCAGAGTGGCGATCGTGGCGGCCCAAGCGGCCCGATCCGAAGCGATGCGGCGCATCAATGCCGCAGCCGCGATCAGCCACATCACGAGGCCGGCGCAGACCAGCAGTGTCGAGGTTTGATCGGCCGGCAGAACACCAAGGAGCAGACGGATAATCGGCCGGAACAGGCTGAAACCTGTCTGGCCGTCATTGACGAACATGATGTCCTGACCGAGCCCGCCAGGGTCAAGGTCGGCGAGACCTCGTCCGATGTAGATCCGTGCGTCCTGGACGATCCCGCTGTAGGGACGCATCAGGAAGGCGAGGGGCAGGAGCAAGGCCCATAGCGGATCAGCGTGAAAGCGGCGCCACGGTGAAGCCCCGATCTCTCTGATACGCTTCATCCGCTCGCCTGCCCGCAGGCCCGTTTCGCGCAGGCCATGCGACCTCGATACGGGCGTGATCCTTAAAGCGACGTTCAACAAGCCGCAGCGCTACATAACGGTGTTTACCGCATCGCAAGGACCCTCCCGCATCGTCAGGCGGTGACCGATTTCGCCAATAGCGGCAGGCCCGCACCAACGATCCTTGGCAGCCGCGGCGTCGAGTTTCGACGCTTCTCGCTGTTCATCGGCGTCGGCTTGGCAGGTCTGGTCGTCGACTCGACACTCTTCGCGATCGTCCACAGCGCCGGATGGCAGCCGGCTGCGAGCCGCGCGGTTTCGCTCGGTCTCGCGACCCTCGTGACCTTCGGGCTCAATCGACGCTTCACCTTTGCCGGATCGGGCCGACGGGCGCGCCATGATCTCGCCCGCTACGTCGGAGTGACCCTCGTGACACAGGGCTTCAGCTACGGGCTGTTCCTCGGCCTGCTGGCCGCAGCCCCGGGCCTGCCGCCTCTCATCGCGATCGTCGCCGGGGGTGGCGCCGTCGCAATCCTCTCCTTCGCCGGCCAACGCCTCTTCACCTTTCGCGGCGATTGAACCCGCACCACCCGAGGTCGACCCTCATGCGTCCCGATACCGATATCCTGATTGTCGGGGCCGGCCCTGCCGGGCTGACGGCCGGTTACCTCCTCACCAAGGCGGGGCGTGACGTCTGCGTCGTCGAGCGTGATGTGCGCTACGTGGGTGGCATCAGCCGCACCGTGAATTACAAGAACTACCTGTTCGACATCGGAGGGCATCGCTTCTTCTCCAAATCGCGCGAAGTCGTGGCCCTTTGGGACGAGATCCTGCCGGACGACTTCATCGAACGGCCGCGCCTGTCGCGGATCTTCTATGGCGGAAAATTCTACTCCTATCCGCTGAAATCCTTCGAGGCTCTGCGCAACCTCGGGCCGCTGACCAGCGCCGCCTGCGTGGGATCCTATCTCTGGGCCAAGGCGCGCCCCATCGCGACGCCGACGACCTTTCACCAGTGGGTTCGCAATGCCTTCGGCGAGAAGCTCTTCGCCATCTTCTTCAAGACCTACACCGAGAAGGTGTGGGGCATGTCCTGCGACGAGATCTCGGCGGATTGGGCCGCGCAGCGCATCAAGGGTCTCGATCTCTATTCCGCCGTGATGGACGGCCTCAAGCGCTCCCTGCATCTCGGGCGCAAGCAACGCGCGGGCGGTGCCACCATCAAGACGCTGATCGGATCGTTTCGGTATCCCCGCCGCGGCCCCGGCATGATGTGGGATGCGGCAGCGGCCAAGATCGTCGCGCAGGGCGGCCGAATCGAGATGGACCGAAGCCTCGAGAGTCTCAGCTTCGACGCAACAGCCGGTCTCTGGACGGCGACGCTCGTCTCCTCCGCCGGAACGCGCTCGACCCTGACCGCCCGACATGTCGTGTCCTCGGCCGCCATCCACGACCTCGTCGAGGCGCTCCGGCCCGCTCCCCTGAGCCGCTTCCATGCGCGCGCCTTGCGCTATCGGGACTTCCTGACCGTCGCGCTGATTGCCCGCACGACCCGCGACTTTCCCGACAACTGGGTCTACATCCACGATCCCGCCGTCCATGTCGGTCGCGTGCAGAACTTCCGCTCGTGGTCGCCGGAACTGATCCCGGAGGAGGGCCACACCTGCCTGGGGCTGGAATATTTCTGCTTCGAAGGCGACGGACTCTGGACATCCTCGGA
>JAYVMK010000517.1:0-2309 GCA_043758995.1 Lichenibacterium sp.
GCATTGGCATAGGCGCAGGCGATCTCGATCGGCTCGCCGCGGAGATAACCGCGCAGGAAGCCCGACATGAAGGCGTCCCCGGCGCCGAGCACGTTATAGACCTCGACCGGAAAGCCCGGCCCCTTGATGCCGGCGTCGATCTCGTCCGGGATCGGCCCGTCGAAGGCCACGCAGCCCATGGGCCCGCGCTTGCAGACGATCAGTGCCCTGGGGCTGAGTTCGCGGATGACCCGGATGGCGGCGAGCGGATCCTCGACGCCGCCAGCGATCATCAGCTCCTCCTCGGTGCCGACGATGAGGTCGCATTCGGCAAGCACCGGGGCGAGATGGGCCGAGACCGCATCCGACGCGATGAACCGCTCCTCTCCGGCGCCGTGACCGGCGAGGCCCCAGAGGTTGGGACGGTAATCGACATCGAAAACGATCTTGCGGCCATGGGCGGCGGCGTAGCGCATCGCGAGTTTCTGCGCAGCGCCGGTGCTCTCCCGGGCGAAATGCGTCCCCGTCACCACGATGGCGGAGGCGGAGGCGATGTAGCCTTCATCGATGTCGGAGACGTCGAGCGCCGCGTCGGCGCAATTGTCGCGATAGAAGATCAGGGGAAAGCGCTTGGAATCGCGGATGCCGAGCAGCACCAGCGAGGTCAGCCGCTCGGGGTCAGTATGAACACCGGCCGTGTCGACGCCCTCGCGGGCCAGCTGTTCGCGGATGAAGCGGCCCATGTGCTCGTCGCCGACCCGCGTCACCAGGCCCGACCGCAAGCCCAGCCGGGCCGTGCCGATGGCGATATTGGTGGGGCAACCGCCGACCGCCTTGGAGAAGCTCGCCATATCCTCGAGCCGTCCGCCGACCTGCGCGCCGTAGAGATCCACGGAGGATCGGCCGATCGTAATGACGTCGAGCACGGGATCGGGGGTCATGGTTCTGTAGTCCTCTGCGGCCCGCTGCCGGCCTGCGCCGGTCCTTGGACCGCCCTCCCGGGACGGTTGTAGTTCTTGTCTCGCGACCGGCTCCGGCGGCCTTGCTCAGGTCCAGTGCGATCGCACCCATAACGAAACACAGGTTCTTGATCAGCGTCAATATGGAATTTTCATTCCCGCGCCTTAAGGCACGGTAGGCTTATCGCGCCCCACGACGCTCGGCGGTCCCGACCGCGAGCGCCATGCTGAGCGCGAGGGTGGCCGACATCGGCCGGAAGCCTTCGAAGTCTTCCTCGATGATCTCGAACCAGGCTTTGGCGGGCGGCAGCAGCGGGCTGAAGGGGCTGTCGGTGATGACGACGAGGGGAGTTCCGCGAGCTGAAATCCGCTGCGCGAAGTCCACCGTGGCGGAGGCATAGGGTGTGAAGCTGACCGCGATGGCGGCATCCGCCGGCGTCGCGAAGGACAGCGTCTCCGGGTCGTTGCCGAGGCCCGATCCCACGAGAACGTTCTTCACGCCGAGCTTGCCGAAAGCATAGTTCAGATAGGCCGTCACCGGGAACGAGCGGCGCTGGCCGATGAGGTAGATCGTGTCGGCCGGTGCGAGCAGCGACACGGCGGCGTCGAGTGCCTCGGGGCGCAGCCGCTCCCGCAAGACGCGGAGGGATTGCTCCGCCGCAGTGGCGAAACCCTCGAACAGGATCCCCACTTTGAGCGCCGATTCCGAGTGGTCTCGAAGCGCGCGCAACCGCTCCTCGTAGGTCGGCACGCGGTCACGGAGGCGTTCGCGGAAGACGGATTGTAGATCCGAGAAGCCGCCATAGCCGAGCGCCTGCGCGAAACGCACGAGTGTCGACGGCTGCACTTCGGCGCGCTGCGCGATACTGGCCGCGGTGCCGAAGGCGATCTCGTCGGGGTGCGTCATGGCGAAGGCGGCGACCTGGGCCAGGCGCTTCGGCAGCTTCGGCTGCCGGTCGATCAGCGCCTCGCGCAGCGCGATGAACGTCTCCGGCGCGCCATCGGCCTGTCCTACCTCGTCACCCATGCCGGACAGATCCCTTCATCCACATCCTCCGCTGCCCTGGACCCCTGAACGGAACGTTCATTCCACGATGATCCGCCTCCAACCGGGTCCAGGCAAGGCCCTGCTTCACATTCCGCTCAGGTCCTGCACAACCGCTTGACGAGGCCAATTTTGGAATGCATGATCTGAAAAATAGAGAAAAGAATTTCTCATTCCGGGAGCGGAACCACCGATGAGCGTCTTCGGTCTCAACCATCGCGTCGCGCCGGCAGCCAGTCTGACGGCGTTCTTCGATCTCGCGGTGGCGCTCGGGATCAGTGACGTCGAGATCCGCAACGAACTGCCGGATGTCGCCATCGCGGATG
>JAYVMK010000518.1:0-6724 GCA_043758995.1 Lichenibacterium sp.
AGGGCAGGGGAGTTCTCGGCCTGGCCGATGATGCTCGCCCTGCTACGTGCTCAATCGCCTCTCGCGAAGTCAATGTCAGGCTCTGCGTAGTGGTCCGGCACGTATGCGTCAGGTCCGAATGGAGGCGCAGGTTCAGGCTCGGCGGATCGGCTTGTTTCAGCAGCTCGTCGTTGAAACTCCTGCTCGATCTCCGCCCCATTGTTGGAGGCAAACTGTTCGTGGTCCGCGCTATCACGGCCTCGACCTGCTATGTAGTCATCGACATAGGATTGTACATTCTGTGGCGCGCCGGGCTGGTTGGACCGTGATTCGGTAGCGACCGGATCGCCGTCTGGTCCAGAGCGGCTTTTGTCGACGTCGCCCCGCTGGCGCTCCGCGTTTTCGGCCTGCGCGCGTTCCTGGGGCGAAGGTTCGATTCCAAGTTCCTTACGCGCTGCCTCCTTGAGGGCGGCATGATGTTCCTTGTGCTGGTCCCACTCGGATTTGTCTTGTGCGAGCTGTGTGTCGCGTTCTTCATGGAGGCGATCGATCAGCTCGCGTGTGCGCCGGTCGATATCCGCGATCTCGTCACGCTGCCAACGCTTGATCGTTTTCGCGCCCTCATATCCGTCGGAGATGCCGTGATGTCTGAGGTGGTTTTCGTGGCTGTTCTCGCTGCGATCGCGGAACTGGCCATAGATGTTGGATCGAGGAGGCGTGACCGGTGCCGGCTTCTCGAGCGGATGCTCGCTGACGCGCGCTCGGGCGAACGTGTTACGGGCCAGGTTCTTGTTCTGCTCCATCGTCCGGCGTTCAGCGACGACAGTGGTTGAATGGTAGGTCGTGTGGACTAGACCTTTTAGGGCTCGCCCCATCTCACCGCCGAGAGTCGAGCCGGGACGTGTAAAGGACGCCGGCGGACGGAGGTGCGTTTGCGGTCTTGGCGCCTGCTTCCGCCAATGGGTGTTGATCTCCTGACGATAGCGATCCTGGATGTTCCGTTTATCGATAGCAGCATTCCGCCGAACCTCGTTGACGCGATCCTCGTGCGCTTCTTTGCGAGCAGCGTGCTTGGCTTTAAGGGCCTGGGCGTCTTTCTCCCGCGCGACGAAAAGTTTGCGCTGCCGCTTACCCCACGCAGCTTTCTTCTCGCCCTCGGACAAAGTTTTGACTGAGGGGTTTTTCTCCCATTCGTGCTCGCGATCAAAAACGGCGGCACGTTTGAAGGTGCGGATGATACCAATCTCCGTCTCCTGCTCATGCGCGCAACGGTTCAGAACGTAAGCGCTGCGATACAGACCGTTCGTGCAGCCTGTTTCTGGATGTACCGTCGACACAACCACATGAAGGTGCCTGTGCGCCTTCTCGGTGTGCTCCACGATGATAGCCTGATGCTCCGCCAGGCCGAGCCGTTCGAGGGTCTGGTGCGCAAACCGCATCATGCGTTCCGTCGAGGGCTCGTCGTCGGGATGCCAGCTCAAGGCGTAGTGAAAGCAATTCTTCTCGGATCGTGACCCGCTGGCGGCCGACCGCTCGCCGCGTTCCGCTCGCGCGCACTCCTGAATGGCTTTTGCGGCATTGGCATTGACCTGCATTTCGTTATGGGCCTGGTTCGGCGCGGTGAATAGGTTCGAAGTCTCGGTTTCACCGACACGCTCCGGGTCCTGCCTGAGCACGTAGTCGAGAGAGCCTCGGAAAGATGAGCTGCGTCCGCCGCGCACGATGGCCGCAATCATTGCTGCATCCGGTCGATGACAGCCTGCATGCGGTCGGCGAGAGCGGGGGAGGGGAGTCCGTCCCCCAGCCCACGCTGAACAGCCAGGAGCAGTCGGTAGAGATCGTGCTTGAGATCCGGAGCGATGCCGGGGGCAGGGCGGTCGGCCAGAACGCGCATGCGCAGGGTTTCGCCCGAAAGGTGCTACTTTTGTTGCACATACGATATGGGTAGATCACCGTCATGACCGTGATGTCTAAGATTCGGCGGCAGGGCGGCGCCGCCGTCATGACCATCCCGCCGGCGCTGCTGAAATTGATGCATGCCGATCTCGGGTCGCTGGTCGAGTTGAACGTCGATGACGGCAAGTTGGTGGTTCGCCCTGTGACGGCCTCAATCCGCAAGCGCTACAGCCTGCGAGAGTTGCTCACAGATTCGCAACACGTCGGGAAGCTGAACGCGGCTGCGACCTGGGCGCTAGAGGGCGATGCCGTCGGTCGTGAGCTAGGGTAGTGGTTCGTCGATCGATTCCCACCGCGGTGACGTCTATTGGATCGACCCAAACCCGGTTGCCGGTCGGGAGATGAAGGATCGCCATCGCTTCGTGCTCATCACCCCGCGCGAGATCAATGCCTTGGGTGTCTGCATGACGGTGCCGATCGCCAGCGGTGGCGCCTTTACCCAAGACATGGGCTTGGCGGTTCCGATCACGGGTCACGACACGAACGGCGTCGCAGTTTGCAATCAGGTCCGCAGCTTCGATGCCGAGGCCCGTGTCCGAGGCGGCACCGCGCGGTTTGTCGAAACCATCGATCAGGAGACAGCTGAGGAGGTCGTGACCAGGGTGTTGAGCGTAATCGATCCAGATCCGTAGGACAGGTCGCCTGCGCGAGCGCCGGCGGTTAGATCAGGTCGGCTGGCGGTTCATTCGCGTAACGTGCGGTATGGAACGGTGTAGCTCATCCAAGTGGCGGGGCTAATCGGCTTCACCATCCGGGCTTTCATGTTCAAAGAAACCCGCTCTGCCAAGCCAGTCTTGCAATGCCGACCGGATTGCCTCCGGCCGAGTCGGCCTTGGCTCAGGCTGCGACGCGATCCACAAATCGAGAGCGGATTCCAGCTTAGGGTAGAGGCGTAGTCCGATCGACGATCCAATTCCGGTTGGTGGACGGCCCCGTTTTTTTTTCTCCCCGGCTGTTGACCCCATATTCTGATATCTGCTATCCGAAAATAGGCGTTGAAGCAGAACTCCTCTGCCCGCCAGAAAATGACCATCCTCGAAGCGGGATACGACAATGGCCCTCGCTAGCGATAGCACGTGCACGCCTGTGTTTCGACTCGGGAAGTACTTCTTTCGCCCTCCGTCGTTTCAGGCCTCCATGAGGAGGAGCGTTTGATGTCCGACGCGCTCATTCCGAGCTCCGAGCTGAACCGGGATCGACCCTTTGTCGCACTCGACGCCGAGCACTTGGCAAGAATGCTCGACGCCACGGGCTATTACCGCACCGCTCGGCGTATCATGCCACCTTCCGTCGATGCCGAGTTCAACCCCTGCTTTGGCGAACGAGTCGCCTTGCTGGTCGACATCGAGACGAACGTCTCGGACCAGAGGCAGCCGGAAATCATCGAAATCGCGATGCTCGCGGTCATCGTCGACAACCAGGGCAGGCCGGGACCTGTCATCGGCTTGGTCGAACAGCTTCAGGAGCCGTCTCGGCCCCTCAGCGCCATGACAAGGAGCCTCACTGGCCTGACCGACGGGGCCGTGGCGGGACGCCGTTTCGACCTCGAAATCATCGGCGCCGTATTGGGGCAGGCCGATTTCGTGGTGGCGCACAACGCCGCCCGCGACCGTCCGCTGCTGGAATGCCTTCATCAAGATTTTGCATGCCGACCGTGGGCCTGCTCCTGTGCCGACATCGTGTGGGCCGAACGGGGGTGCGACTCCGCTCGGCTGGTCAACCTCGCATCTCACTTCGGCTGGTTTTTCAATCCGCACCGGGCCATGCAGGACTGCATCGCGCTTCTGGTGGTCCTTTCTGCGACGACGCTCGGGCAACCGCATCCGCCCTTCGTCGACCTTGTTGCAGCTCTGGCTAGGGAAACGGTTCAAGTCGATGCCATCTCGGTGCCGTTCGCTTTGAGAGGACTGCTCAAGAACCGCCGTTACCGCTGGAGCCCGAGCGTCGAAGGATCCTCAGCGGCGTGGCGGATTGAGGTCGCTCCTGAAAACCTCGACGCCGAAATCGCCTGGCTCAACCGGCATGTCTACGCCGGCTCAGACATCACGCCCCTGGTGCGAACTGTGACGGCGGTCGAGCGTTACCGCGCGTCATGAGCCAGCCTCGGCTTTTCGGCGGAGCGGCGAACCGGTTCCGCGGCATCGTGGATGCCACGACGACGCCAAGCTTCCTGACAATCTTGATCCATGTCGAGGCCGGATCCCCGTCCATCGCTTCGCCCCAGCTCATCGCGGCCAGCGTGGAGTGATGCGAGGTGTTGGCGTCGGGCTGGGGCTAGTTTGAAGGAGCACGAGGCCCTGTCGGCCGGCTTCGGCGACCAACCGGCCACGGCGCTGGCTCCGTCTGCATCTTTGACGCCGCCGAGTTTCGACGATCCGCACCGAGCTTCTCCGGCGTCCGCCCCGTCAGAGTGCCGGTACCCCCAGGCCAGTCCGAGGCACCATGCCGAGCCCCACCATCGCGACCATTGATTTCGCGGGCTCCGCGCTCCGTGGCTATCCGATCGAGGTCGGTGTCGCTCTGTGGCACCGCGAGGTGGACCAGTTCCGCGTGTGGTCCACCCTGATCCGTCCCATCGCGCCGCGGGGCAAGATGCCGTCGAGCATCGAGCAAGCTCTGATTCGCTTCGGCTCCTACGAGCCGTCGCGACCGCGGCGGATCGAACACCGTCTGTCGTGATCGAGGTCGATTGAGCAGTCGGACCGTAACGCAGAATGCGGCGGTATCGCTTCCCTGATCGGGCTTTGACCGAGGCCGACGATTGTCGCGTGTCGCGAAACAGGTCCGTCGTCGGAGTAGGGCGGCGAGACACATGGTTCCCATAGTGGATGGCAGGAGTGACGGCGGGCATGTCGGCCAATCCGAACGGGATCGAAAAGGAGCAGGGGACGGCCGAGGCGCCCGTGGATGCCGTGCTTGGCTTCGCCGCCGACTACATCGCGGCGACCGAGGCGGTGCGGGCACTCCTAATCTCGGACCTGCGCGACTGCGAGGAGATACCGGGCTATGCGGAGCTCGACAATCGCCGGGCCACGGCGCTGGCGCGTCTGTGCACCACTCGGGCGCGCGACATGCCTAGCCTCATCGCAAAGGCAAGGGTGCTCGCCTTGCGGGCCTCCCTGGCCGGGGCCGATGCCGATCCGCTGGCCAGCGGTCTCGCGGCCGATCTTTTGTCGTTGGAGGGTCGATAGGCCCGAGCTTCAGAGTCAGGTCGCCATTCCTGCACCGGGCTACGCGGAGGTGATTTTCTAGGCCTGTCGCGGGCCGAGGATGTCCCGCCTGTATCCGTGCCGGCGTGAAGTTCACGCCCTCTCTGGGCATTTCTCTGTTTCGTCTCTGGTTCTGTCCTGGTCGACCGTGCGATCGTGTTTCTGCTTTGTTCGTTTGAGGCTTTCCGCGCCTCTCACCCCTTAAAGTCGAAATATGAGAAAGAAGTGATTGAGCTAACACCGGACGAGATGCGTAGGCATCGCGCGAAGATTCACAACCAGCTCGTCATGCTGGGGATGTTCATCACCTTTGGCATTGCCGCGATGCTGGGCGTAGGCGGCCTGCTCGCCCCACTTTATGGCCCGCTGCATGCCGGCTTGATTCGGTCAGCCTGCATGATGGCAGTCGGCGTTGTGATGGCACTGGCCGGATATTCCCTGCGTCGCTGCTTTCGCTCCGAGTCGTAGCACTTCGACGCCAAAGACCCGCAGAGGCGCTCGACGGCTCTAAGCACCTTCATGCTGGTCGTCGGCCGTGTCATCCCCCGACAATATCATGGGGTTGCCAGACGAACCTTGCCGGAGGAGGGGGCTACGTTCGCCGCCTTCGTGAATTGGGTTAGCCGACACGATCTCGACCCTCCGGCTGCCTCTTGGTCAACCGCTCCGACGAAGCCGTTCGCTCCGACGAAGCCGTTCGCTGCGGTGATTGCCTCATCGGCCGGCGGCAAAGGCGGGCACCGGCTTCCTCCCCCCGCGCCCGTAGGTTGGGCGGCTGGCCCGATTGATTCCGGCTTCGCCGCTTGGTCCCGCGGCAGCCGGCCCTCCCGGCCTTTGCCCTCGATCAAAGTTTTTGAAGTTGCGCACCTGCGCTCATCGATCCCCAAAACATCACAAAGGAGAAAACCGACATGGTCGAGCCGTCGAACGACGACATTCGTCACCAGGCCGCCAAGTTGCACAATGCAAAAGTTTGCCGAGCCATGGACATCTGCGCGAAGCTTTGCGCCATGGCCTTTGCGGCGGCTGTGCTTGCGCCAATCCTGGGCACCACAGGCGTGAGGTGGTGGGCTTGCGCGGTTCTGATGATTGTCAGCGCAGGCTTCTTCGTGCTCGCACACTTTTTAGCCCGCTTCATCTGTTCCGAGGCTTAACCGCGTTGGAGCTCGGATGTCGCTCATTCGGCAAAGCAGGATTGCGGGTCCACGGTAGCGCGGACCAGCATGCGCTCCGCCGACACCACATTGCCCGGCGAGGAGAAGAAGCCTTCGAGATCTCAGCGCGCGCCGATCCCGGCAGTATCGATGGCGGGACACGATCCGTCACTTTACCTCTCTCGGGACGTTTCCCGCCGTCTCGGCATGCCACCCGATCTGGCTGTCGCGGGAGCAGGAGCATGGTTCCCGTGCTTCGCTCGCTCATTCGGCTGCAAGGTGGATTCACATCGGCGCGCGACCGCGCCATAAGGTCGAATCCGATTACTAGAGCTGGTGCCGCTCAAGCCGGGTCGTATGCATCGTAGCCTGCGGCGGCGAGATAGTTGCGGCACTCGTCGGGCCTGAAGCGTTTGAAGGCATCGC